>BCRI01000010.1 GCA_001552515.1 Sphaerimonospora mesophila NBRC 14179 = JCM 3151 | reverse complement strand
GGGTTCGAGGGTTTCCGATGTCTTGAGACATCACATGGCGGTGGAGGTGGGATTTGAACCCACGGTAGGTTGCCCTACACACGCTTTCGAGGCGTGCGCCCTCGGCCACTAGGCGACTCCACCGCGCAGCAGCTTACCGGACGAAGGGCGATGCCCGCGCATCCGTTTTCCAACGCATCCTCCGGCGCCCGCCCGTAAAGGCGGCTCAGCCTCGCCGGGCGGCGAAGAACTCCCCGAGCACGGCGGCGCACTCGTCGGCCAGCACGCCCATGACGACCTCGGGCCGGTGGTTGAGCCGACGATCCCTGATGACGTCCCACAGCGAGCCCGCCGCGCCGCCCTTCTCGTCGGCCGCGCCGTACACCACTCGATCGACCCGGGCGAGTACGGCCGCGCCCGCGCACATCGTGCAGGGTTCGAGCGTCACCACGAGCGTGCAGCCGGTGAGCCGCCACTCCCCGGTCGCCCGCGCCGCCTCGCGCAGGGCGAGCATCTCGGCGTGTGCGGTGGGATCGCCGCTCGTCTCGCGGTCGTTGCCGGCGACACACAGGATCTCGCCGTCCGGCCCCAGCACCACGGCGCCCACCGGCACCTCGCCACGCCGCCCGGCTCGTACGGCCTCGGCCAGCGCGAGCCGCATCGCCGGCTCGTAGCGTTCCGCCGGCCCCCCGTTCACCGCAGCCGGTCGAGCTCGTCGGCGAACCCGAGGCGTTCGGCGATGAGGGACAGGATGTCCGCGGGGAGCACGCCCTCCTCCATGCTGAGCTCCAGCAGCTCCTCGGCGCTCAGCGAGAAGTCGGTGAGCAGCTCGAGGTCGCCCACCGGGCGGATGCCGAGGTCGGGCGCTTCCGCGTCCACCACGACCCCGGCGAGCTCGCCGAGGAGTTCACCGAGGGGGTCGCCCATCGCGGCATGGGCATCGGAGATGAACACACGGGGGTCCAGCGCGTCCTCATAGCGGACGATCGCGAACCACTCGTCCTCGACCTCGACGCACAGCAGGATCAGCTCGTCACCGCTGAGCCCGAGTGTCTCCTGTGCCGCATCGCCCAGGTCGTCGGCGATCTCGGCCTCGCCGAGGTCGACCTCGGCGCCGGTCCAGCGATCGTCCGTCCTGGCGAAGGCCGCGGAGAAGAGGTTGGATCTCGAGGGCATTGCCGTCTCCCGAGGTCAGCCGACGGCGGCGTCGACGGCGCGTTCGAACGGGTGGGAGAATCCGAGCCGTGCGGCGATGCTGGACAGCACCTCGTCCGGCAGCAGATCGAGGTCGCCGGACAGCGCGCCCAGCTCCATCTCGTCGAGCCCGAGGTCGGCGAAGATGGACAGATCTCCCGCCGGATACACGCCGTCGAGATCCTCCTCCTCGGGCACGGGCACGTCGAGGTACTCGAGAACCTGGCGCGCGAGTGACCAATCCCACGCCGCCGTGATGTCCGAGAGGAAGACGCTCACCCGTTCACCGAAAACCCGTAACACCACAAAGAAGTCATCCCCCACCGCGACCATGCCAATCGTGGTGCCCATGCTCGGCGTCTGGCGGAGGGCGTGGACGAGTCCGTGCAGGTCGGAAGTGAGAGCCACCGGAAGCATCTCGGCCTCCCAGTGGTCATCCTCGCGGTAGACCACGATGGCGAAGTCAAGCGCGTCTTCGTCGTCTGTCATCGTCATCTCCACCGGCACGATCCTCACAACACGCAATCGTCGCAGACTCGACGTTCCACCGCCCGTCGGTCACTCCAAATTGTGATCAAAAGAGTCAGGCGACGTCGAGGATCGGCCCAGGACACGGTAACTTTTCCTGCCATGGAGACCCTCGTCGTCGATCATCCGCTCGTGGCCCACAAGCTGACCACCCTCCGTGACGTGCGGACCGACTCGCCGACGTTCCGCCGGCTCGCCGACGAACTGGTCACGCTCCTCGCCTACGAGGCCACCCGCGACGTCCGCGTGACCGACGTCACCGTGGAAACCCCCCTCGTGACCACTCACGGTGTGCGGCTGGCCCGTCCGGCGCCGCTCGTCGTGCCGATCCTGCGCGCCGGGCTCGGCATGCTCGACGGCATGACCCGCATCCTGCCCACGGCCGAGGTCGGCTTCCTGGGCATGATCCGCGACGAGTCCACGTTGAAGGCCCAGACCTACGCCACCCGGCTGCCGGAGGATCTGTCCGGACGCCAGTGCTACGTGCTCGACCCGATGCTGGCCACGGGCGGCACCCTGGCCGCGGCGGTCCGGTTCCTGTTCGACCGCGGGGCACAGGACGTCACCGCCATCTGCCTCCTGGCCGCGCCCGAGGGGATCGCGCACATGGACGACACCTTCCGCGGCACCGGCAAACCGATCCGTGTGGTGACCGCCGCCCTCGACGAGCGGCTCAACGAGCAGGGCTACATCGTGCCCGGGCTCGGCGACGCCGGAGACCGCCTCTACGGCGTGGTCTGATCCGTACGATCCGATCAGGTCGCTCCGATCGGATCGGGTCCGATCGGAGTGCCTTCTTGATCGGTACGGTTCGACCGGCGAGGTTTGATCGAGGTCATCTGACCGGCTTGGTCTGATCTACCCCCGGCGCCATATTCCCCTGTCGAATCGGCGACGACTCTCTGGTCGTGAATCCCCCGGTCACGCCCTCCACGACTCGGTTACACTACGCGCTTATATGGGTACGTAGAGTTATGAAGACGTCTCTTCGTTTCCACGTGCCGAACGCCTGGCGGTGTGTCGTGGCCGGCGGGGGGCGCGGCGAACGGGGACGACGGCAGCGGTTGATCACGGCTCGATGTTCGGCGGCCTCAACCGCTTTACCGAACCGGGCGGCTGGGTAATGTATAGGTCATGGGAGTGGTGACGGCGGTGCAAGCCAAGAAGGTCCTCAAGTGGGGGGCCATCGTCCTGGTGGCTTTCTACCTGTTGACAAGGCCGACTGATGCGGCCCGGACAGTCCACGGAGCGCTCAACGGCATGGTCAACGCGGCCAACTCGATGGCTCAGTTCTTCGCCACCCTGACATGAGACTTGTGACCCACGGGGACTCCGCCCCGTCGTCGGTCAACCGTTACCTCCTCCCCCACGAGCACCAGGTCATCATGGTCAGGCGTCATCCTGCCGTCCTGCTCAGACCGGTCGCAGAGATCTTCGGTGGGCTGATCCTCGCGGGTCTGCTCAGCAAGTGGCTGAGCGACAGCGGTGCGGGCCAGGCCCTCGTCCTGATCTGGTGGGCCTGGCTGCTGCTCCTCATCCGATTCGTGTGGAAGGTCGCCGAGTGGTCGGTCGACTACTTCGTCGTGACCTCCTCCCGCATGCTCCTCACCACCGGTCTCATCACGCGCAAGGTCGCGATGATGCCCCTGAGCAAGGTCACCGACATGAGTTTCCAGCGCTCGCTCCTCGGCCGCATGCTCGGCTATGGCGAGTTCGTCATGGAGTCGGCCGGCCAGGATCAGGCGCTGCGCACCGTTCCCTACATCCCCTACCCCGAGACCTTGTACCTAGAGGTCTGTCAAATGATCTTCCCCGGCAAGGACTCGGACGACGACTGATCCCCGTCCCGTCCATCCACTCACATCGGCCGTGATCGAACCTTCACCGGGCGATTCTTGGTTGAGGGTTACACGATTCGGCGGCTTCATGCCATTATGGCCCCATCATTGACCATCCCCCGCCCTGAGAGATCAGATGCCGAGTCAGGGAACCATCGGTGACCGCGTCCGCGGATTGCGGTTGAGCAGGCGAATGTCCCAGGCCCAGTTGGCCGGGCCCGACCTGTCGGACAGCTACGTCTCCCTCATCGAGTCCGGAAAGCGGACGCCCACTCCAGTCGTTGCGCGACTCCTCGCCGAGCGGCTCGGTTGCACCACTGAGTTCCTGCTCCACGGCATAGAGCCACGGCAGCGCATAGACACCGAGCTCGGCCTCCGACATGCCGAGCTCGAGCTTTATCATGGCGATCCCGCCGCCGCCGCCGATCGATTCGACGACATCGTGAAGGCGGCGGGAGAGGACAACGCCGTGCTCGCCGCGCATGCGCGCGTCGGCGTGGCCCGCGCACTTGAGGCGCAGGGACACACCGGGCGGGCGGTCGAGGCCTACGAACGGCTCCGCCGCGAGGCGGCCGCGCACCCCGAGCGCCTCGCCGACCTTCCCCTGGTGGTCTCGCTGTGCCGGTGCTACCAGCGGGCCGGAGACCGGCTGCGTGCCCGGGATCTCGGCGGCCATGCCCTCGACCAGGCAGACCGGCTCGGCATCACCGAGGGCGATCTCGCCGTGGAGCTGGCCCTCGCCCTGGTCGAGACCGAGAGCGGCCTGCCGTACGTCGAGCGCGTGCTCGCGGCGACAGGGGTGCCCGAGGCGGCCGCCGACCAGTCCTCCGAGGTGCTCGCCCTCTGGCAGGCCAGTGTGGCCGCCGCCGAGGGAGAGGACTCCGCGCTGGCCGTCCGCCTCGCGGAGGACGCCCTGTCGGCGGGCCGGACCGCCCGGATCGCGGTGCGCCGCGCGCGGATCGCCATGCACTGGGCGCGGATCACCGCCGATGCCGAAAACGCTGATTTGGACCGAGCCAACAGCTTCGCCGCCTCAGCGGCCGGTGTTCTCTCCGCGTTTCCCGGCGAGCGGGCCGAGCATGCCCGCAGTCTCGTCGTGCTGAGTCATGTGCGCCTTCGCAGTGGCGACACGGAATCCGCAGTGGATCTCGCCGAACAGGCACTGGATCTGTCGGTCTCCATCCGTGGGACGACTGCCGCCGCCGCGCATCTCGTGCTCGCCGAAGTCGCGTTGTCACGCTCCCACGACGCGGCGCCCGCACTGCGACGCGCCAAGGAGCTGCTCGACGGCGACACGACCGCCCCCAGCAGGGAGACCGCGCAGGCGTGGCGCAGGCTCGGTGACCTGTGGGGACAGGCCGGTGACGTCGATCAGCAGGCCGGGGCATATCGTAGGGCCCTGGAAGCCGTGGGAATTCGCGTCCACATACCGGGCTCCACCACCTCTTCGGCGATGCTGATCGGATAAGCCTCCTGGGAGCCCCGGCGTTGGTCTGGAGGCTCTGGAATAATTAGGGTGGACCGGTCATTCCATCATGGGATGACCGGCACCCGAAGGAGGCTGAGTGTGAGTCTGCGGACGGCGCAGCGGGCGTCTCTCGTGGACCAGGTGATCGACCAGCTCAAGGAGCAGATCACCTCTGGTTCGTGGCGGATGCATGCCAAGATCCCCACTGAGACGGTTCTCGCCGAGCAGCTCGGGGTAGGCCGCAACACCGTACGCGAGGCGGTGCGGGCGCTGACCCACGCGGGACTGCTGGAGTGCCGCCAGGGGGACGGAACCTACGTCCGGGCGACGAGCGAGCTGTCAGGCGCGATGGCTCGGCGACTGCGAGCCGCCGAGCAGTTGGAGATCCTCGAGGTTCGGCGCGCGCTCGAAGTCGAGGCGGCGCGCCTTGCCGCCACCCGGCGCACCGACGAGGACGTGACCGCCATCGAGGCCGCCCTGGGTGAGCGGGAGAAGGCCTGGGCGAACGGCGACCCCGAGAAGTTCGTCGAGGCGGACCTGGCCTTCCACGTGGCAGTCGTGGAAGCGACGCACAACAACGTGTTGATCGATCTTTACACCGACTTCTCGGCCGCGCTTCGCGCGAGCATCGCGGCGGCGGGCGGTTCGCTGGAACAGAACTACATCCCCCACGACTCCATCGTGCGAGCCATCGCCGCCGGGGACGCCGCTGCCGCCGAGCGGGCCGGCCACGCGTGCATGGAGCACATCCTGATCGCGCTGACCGACACCCAGAACCTGACCGCCTCCGCCTGAACCACCCGGTCCCCAGCTGAGCGACCGTCTCGCAGGCGCGGCATCCCAGAGAGACCGGTCATCGCTGCAGGGCTCGGTCACTGCGGAGGCCGGTCATCGCGGAATCCTGTCACCGCAAGGGGCCGGTCACTGCAAGGGGTCGGTCACTGCGCCGGGAGGAAGCTCCGGTCCGCTCCGAAGCCCGCTGGTGCGGGCTTCGCATGCGGTCCTCGCTCCCTCCGGCTCCGCTCCCTCGACCCTGCCGCCCTGCGCCTGACCACGAACCTCACAGGCGCGGAATCCCAGAGAGACTGGTCATCACTGCAGAGGTCGGTACTGCGAGGGGCCGGTCATCGCGGAGTCCTGTCACCGTAAGGGGCCGGTCACTGCAAAGGGCCGGTCACTGCGCCGGGAGGAAGCTCCGGTCCGCTCCGAAGCCCGCTGGTGCGGGCTTCGCATGCGGTCCTCGTTCCCTCCCGCTCCGCTCCCTCGCACCTGCGCCTGAAGTCCGCACAAGCGCTATCTGGGCGACCGCAGCCCGCCTTCGTAGCGAGGATCGGCCAGACGGATGCATCGCAAGGGCCGAGGAGGAGCCCATAGCGGAGCTATGGGTGACGACGAGAACGCAGCGAGGCGCCGTCTGGGCGACCGCAGCCATCAGGTGAGGCGGAGGGACATCACCAGGTAGCGGAAGCCGGAGTCGCCCTCGCCCGTGATCAGGGCGGGGCGGGTCGGCGAGTCCATGTGCAGGCGCACGCGTTCGGTCTCGACTCCGTTCAGCCCGTCCAGCAGGTAGTGCGGCTGGAAGGCGATCTGGATGTCGTCCCCCGTGAGATCGGCCTCGATGATCTCGGTTCCCCGGCCGATCTCCGCGCCGCCCGCCTGGATCCGCACGTGGCCTTGGGAGAACGAGAGCCGTACGGCCGTGTTGCGCTCGGCGACCAGCGCCACCCGCTTGACGGCCTCGACGAACGGGGCGACGGCCAGGTCCGCGTGGATCGCCCACTGCTGGGAGAGCCGCGACCGGTAGTCGATGAACTGGTCGTCGAGCAGCCTGACCGTGGTGGTGCGGCCCTGGCTGGAGAAACCGGCGATGTTCTCCCCCAGCCCGATCGAGACCTCGCCGCCGCGCAGTGCGCGCGCCACCTCGACCAGGACACGTGCGGGCACCACCACGCCGTGCCGTTCGTCCTGTCGCTCGGGGTGCCACAGGAAGTCCTCGGCGGCGATCCGATAGCGATCGGTGGCGGCCATCGTGACCTGGACGCCGTCGACGTCGACGCGGATGCCGGTGAGCATCGGCAGCGTCTCGTCCCGGCTCGCCGCCGCGGCCACGTGGCCGACCGCGGCCGCGAAGACGCCTCCACCCACCGCACCGATCTTCGCGGGCATGGCCGGCAGGTTCGGAAAGTCCTCATCCGGCAGCGTGAGCAGGCTGTATTCCAGGCTGCCGCAGCGCAGCACGGCCTCGGCACCGCTTCTGGCGATCTCGACGGGGCGGTCCGGCAGACTCCTGGTGATCTCGGCCAGCACCCGGCCCGGGATCAGCACCCGCCCCGGCTCTGCGACGTCGGCGTCGATCTGGGCACGGGCCGAGACGTCGTAGTCGAAGGCCGAGACGTACAGGTCCTCGGCCGCCTCAAGGAGCAGGCCCGACAGCGCCGGCAGGGCGGGCCTGCCCGGCAGCACACGGGCGGTCCAGGTCACGGCCTCGGCGAGCACACTGCTGTTCACCTGGAATTTCACCCTGACCTCCTGCTCTCCCGGTCCACGTCTCGCTGCAACGGTAGCCCGCCGGGCCGACAGAAATGACCGGTGCGGGGGAACGCGGTCGCCCCGCCCCCGGAACTACCGGCGGTTCAGGAACGCCAGCACGGCGAGCACCCGGCGGTTGTCGTCGTCGGAGGGGACCAGGCCGAGCTTGGTGAAGATGCCGGCGGTGTGCTTGCCGACCGCGCTCTCACTCAGGTACAGGCGCTGGCCGATCGCCGCGTTGGATCTTCCCTCTGCCATGAGTTCGAGCACGTCGCGCTCGCGCGGGGTGAGCCTGCTCAGCGGTTCGTTGCGTGCGTTGCTGGCCAGCAGCTTGGCGATGACCTCCGGGTCCATGGCCGTACCACCGGCCGCCACACGGCGCACCGCGTCCACGAACTGCTCGCCGTTGAAGACGCGGTCCTTGAGCAGGTAGCCGATCCCGCCCGAGCCGTCTGCCAGCAGTTCCCTGGCGTAGAGCTGCTCGACGTGCTGGGACAGCACGAGGATCGGCAGCCCAGGGATCCGCTCCCGTGCCGCCAGCGCCGCCTGCAGCCCCTCGTCGGTGAAGGTCGGCGGGAGCCGTACGTCGACGACGGCCACATCGGGACGATCCCGGATCAGGGCTTCGAGCAGATCGGGACCGGATTCGACCGCCGCGACCACGTCGAAGCCGTGTGCGCGGAGCAGATGGACCAGGCCCTCCCGCAGGAGATGGAGATCCTCGGCGAGGACTACCCGCACGCTCCCTCCTCTGCCCGCTTCTGCTGCGCGGTGAGCACCGCGGCGGCCGTGAACAAGGAACCTCCCAGGACGATCATTCCAGCGATCACGGGCCACTGGAACGGCTCGGGGAGATGAAGGGCGAGAAACCATGACTTCTCGCGCACATCGAGGATCTTGAAGACCATCGGCACCAGTCCCTGCGGGAACAGGGGGAGCCAGCACAGCGTCCAGCCCACGGCGATGGTCACGCTCCGCCAGGTCGGCACCGGGACCGGGACCGTGCCCAGCGGCAGCTCGACGACCGCCGTCGTGGGGCCGCCGGGCGGGCTGTTCAGCGCGAGCACGCCGTCGAACGCGGCGATCCTGCGCTCGATCCCGCTCAGGCCCGTGCCACGTGCCGGGTCGGCCCCGCCCTGCCCGTCGTCCGTGACGCTGATCCGCAGATTGCCCCCACGCTGGCTGATGTCGATCCACGCCTCGGTGGCGTCGCCGTGCCGTACGGCGTTCGCGAGCAGCTCGCTGATCGCGAAGTAGGCGGCCGACTCGACGGGGACCGGCGGCCGTCCCGGCAGATCGACGGTCACGTGGGTGCGCAGGGGGCTGTCGAGGGCGAGGGCTCGTACGGCATCGCCGAGGCCGCGCTCGGCGAGGACCGGCGGGTGGATGCCCCGCACGACCTGGCGCAACTCGTGCAGCGCGGTCACGGAGGCCTCCCTGGCCTTGGTGAGCAGCGCCTTCGCCGCGTTCGGGTCGGAGTCGACGAGTTGCTCGGCCGCGCCGATCGTCATGCCGATGGCGACCAGTCGCGCCTGAGCCCCGTCGTGCAGATCACGCTCGATCCGCCGCAGCTCGGCGGCCTGGGAGTCCACCACCTCGCCCCGCGTCCTGGCGAGGTGATCGACCCGCCGGGCCAGCCTCGCCTTCTCGGTCGGAGCGAGCAGGGAGTTCGCGATCTGCCCGTGCATGCGCACGCCCCATGGCGCCACCCAGGGCGCGGTGATCAGGGCCAGCCCGGCCCAGAGCAGGCCGCTGTGCCAGTTGCCCCACTCGACGTACGCCGTGCCCACCTCCGTGAACCGCACCATGCCGCCCCCGAGGCCGAAGAGGACGAACAGCGCGGGAGCCCCGGCGAGCAGACCTCCGGACCAGAAACCGATCAGCAGATAGGCGAAATCACGCCAGGTGGCCGGATCGGTCGTCATCCACTTCAGCCGTCGGTTGAACGCCGGAATCCGCGGTGTCTTGTAGAGGTTGCGTCCATCGCGGTACCACCCGTCCGCCTGGGGCACCGGCGGGAGCGGGGCCGGCTGGTACGGCTCTTCGATCTTCACGCCCGACCACTCGCGGGCCAGCCGCCGCTCCAGGCGGGTCGTCGCCCGCGTGAGCCGTACGGCGGGCGGGAACAGGAACACCAGTCCCAGACCGAAGCTGAGCGTCGCGGCCAGCAGCATCACCGCGGCCACCATCTGCCCGAGCACGGCCACGCAGAGGAGCGCCGTGCCCCTGGCCAGCGCCTTGAGCGTCTCGCCGCCTGCCGTTCCCAACCGTTTGAGATCCATCTGCCCACCTCTCCTGTGGCCAGTGTCGCCCAGGGCGAAGTCGCAGCGCAGTGCCCCTGGGCACCGGATGAGGGTGGGGATAAGTACACCCCTGCCGGGTCCCCAGCCGCATTCCCGTTCGGCCGTCCGGTTCCTAGCGTCTTGGTCATGCCGATCATCACTGTGGACAAGCTTCGCAAGACGTATGGAACTCGGGTGGCCGTCGAAGACGTCTCGTTCTCCGTCGAGGAGGGTGAGATCTTCGGCGTCGTCGGCCGCAACGGAGCCGGCAAGACGACGACGGTCGAGTGCGTGGCCGGTCTGCGCACCCCGACGTCGGGGACCATCCGCGTGGAGGCCGACCTGAAGCAGCAGGTCGGGGTGCAGCTCCAGGACTGCTCGCTACCTGACAAGATCCGCGTCGGCGAGGCGCTGAGCCTGTACGCCTCGTTCTACGCCCGGCCCGCCGACTGGCGTGCGCTGCTCGCGGAGACCGGCCTCGATCCGCGTACGGCTTTCGCGAAGCTGTCCGGCGGGCAGCGTCAGCGACTGTCGATCGCGCTCGCGCTGGTCGGCGATCCGAAGATCGCGATCCTCGACGAGCTCACCACGGGTCTCGACCCCCAGGCGCGACGGGACACCTGGGAGCTGATCGAGCGCATCCGCGACCGCGGCGTGACCGTGATCCTGGTCACCCACTTCATGGAGGAGGTCGAGCGGCTGTGCGACCGCGTCGCGGTCATCTCGGCCGGCCGGGTTCTCGCGGTCGACACCCCGGCGGGACTCATCGCCCGGGCGGGCGGCGAGCACCGTCTCACGTTCCGGACACGCGGGCCGATCGACGGCCTGGCGAAGCTTCCCGAGGTGTCGGCCGTGACGCCGACCGCGACGGCAGGGGACGCCGTCGAGGTCGTGGTCACCGGCACCGGTGACCTGCTCACCGCGGTCATGACCGTACTGCCCGCCGCGCAGATGTCCGGCCTCCGCATCGAGCGGACCACCCTCGACGACGCGTTCCTCACCCTCACCGGCCACCCTGCCGAGCACCTCGCCGACCATTCCGCCGCTTAGGAGACAGACGAACATGGCGACCATCACCACCACGGCCCGCCTCGCGGCCGTCGAAACGAGGCTCTTCCTCCGCGAACCCGCCGCGGTCTTCTTCGCCATCGTGCTTCCGGTGGGGCTGCTGCTGGCCCTGGGCGGTTCGATCCCCGACTTCCGTAAACCGGACCCCGCGCTCGGCGGACAGCGACCCGTGGACGCGCAGTTCCCGGCCCTGATGATCCTCCTGTCGATCATGCTGCTCGCGCTCAGCACGCTGCCGACGGCCCTGGTCATCTATCGGGAGCGGGGCGTGCTCCGGCGGATGTCCACCACTCCCGTACGGCCGAGCTCGCTGCTGGCGGCCCAGCTCCTGATCAACGTCGGCGTGGCCATCGTCGCGACGGCGCTGACCCTCGGGCTGGGTCACCTGGCCTTGGACATGCCGGCTCCGCGCGCGTTCTGGACGTTCGCCGGGGTCTTCGCGCTCGGCTCGACGGCGCTGTTCGCCATCGGCCTGTGCCTCGCCGCCGTGGCACCGAACTCCCGGGTCGTTCAGGGCGGGGGTGCGGCCGTGCTGTTCCCGCTGCTGTTCCTCGGCGGCATGTGGCTGCCGCGGCAACTGATGCCCGAGATCCTGCGCCGGATCAGCGACTTCACCCCGTCCGGCGCCTTCGGTCAGAGTCTCACGGACGCACTCGCCGGGCAGACGCCGCAACTGCTGCACATCGCCGTACTCGCCGGATGGGCGGTGCTCGCCGGTCTCGCCGCGGCACGGCTGTTCCGCTGGGAATGACCGGCGCCACCGACCGGGCCAGGCCGTGTTCTACGGGGGACACGACCTGGCCCCTCGCCGAGCGCGCCCACCTGCTCGGGCGGCTGCCAGTTCAGGGCCGCGCGCGCAGGCCGTACGGCTGCTGCTGTTGTAGAAGAGGTGCACGTAATCGGCCTTCTGCCGGTGCGAGCCGTTGCGTGCCCACAACTCCTTCCGCAGATGCGCCTTCCCCGAGCAGTTGGGCAGCGCCTGCCGCGGCGGATGCCGAATCGGTCGAGGAAGCAGTCGAGGAAGCCGAAGCGGCGGCCGACGTCGAGGCGGACGCGGCGGTGGCCGTCGAGAGGGTGAGGGAAGCCGCGATCAGGCCGGCTCGAGGGCCGCGGCGACGAGTGCGCGCATGTCTCCTCCAAGGTGTCAGCTTCTCGGCCCTGAAGAGCCAAGCTTGCAGCTCCTCGCCGTCGATGGCTTCGACGATTCAGGCCGCGTCGTCGGCAGCGTGACTCACTGCCCAGCCCGCGACACCGCGTGCGGCGATGTTGCGGGCTGCGTTGACGTCGGCGTGCTCAGCGAAGCCGCACGACGTACAGGCGAAGGTTTCCTGGCCGGGCCGGTTCCTTTTGTCCACGTGCCCGCATGACGAGCACGCCTGGGAGGTGTAGGCCGGATCCACATGGACCACGGCCACGCCTGCGCGGGCCGCCTTGTAGGCGATGAACGACCCGAGCTGGTGGAAGCTCCAGGAATGCAGCGTGACCCGCTGGGGCTTGCGGAGCCGTACCCGGTCGCGGATCCCGCCCAGGTCTTCCAGGGCGATGCCGCGTCCGGTGCGTTCTGCCTCGGTCACGATCTGCTTGGCGATGACGTGGTTGGTGTTCGCGGCGAACCGCGCTTCCTTACGGCGGCGTTTCTTCAGCAGCCGTTTGGCGGACTTGGTGCCCTTGGCCTGCAGGCGGGCTCGCAGCTCGCGCTGGCGGTGGCGGACCGCGTTCAGGCCCCTGCCCGAGTGGCGTTTGCCGTCGCTGGTGGTGGCGATGTTGGCGATCCCCAGGTCCACACCCACAAATCCGTCCGGGGTGGCGACCGGAGGGTCGGGAACCTCGCAAGTGGCGATCAGGAACCACATGCCGTCCCGCGTGACCAGGTCGGACTCGCCCTTACGGTAGGCGGTCAGGGTTTTGATCCGGTCGGCCGATCCGGTGAAGGCCACCCCCCGCAGCCGTCCGGCGGTCGTCCAGATGCTCACGGTGCGCGCGTCGAGCTGCCAGGACAGGCACCGGTCGTCGAACGGCTGCGCCGCGCTGGGGCGGAAGGCGATCGGTTTGGATTGCGCGCGTTTCCGGCGCGGTGATCCTTGTGGTCCCAGGTTTCCGGCGCGGATGTTGGCGCGCAGCGTGGTGTAGGCGTCGACCACCTTTTTGATCACACGCTGGGCGGTCTGCGCTCCCAGCCCGGCGGCTTTCAGCTCACCATAGGTGATCTTGCGGAGTGCGTACTCGCGGGTGACACCGGCGGCGAACGCCGTCTGGGAGACGAGGTTGGCGGCCTGGTTGACCGCGTGCAGGGTCGCCTCCAGCGCCGCCGCCTGCTCAGGCGTTGGCAGGAGCCTCACCTGCACCACCAGTTTCACAATCGAACACACTACCATTTGGCCTATGTCACCGCGATGGGAACCCAACCCCGATATACGCAGGGGACGGACCGTTGTCTACGCGCTACATGCGCATTTGGTGTTCACCCCCAAGTACCGGCGCGAGGTCTTCACGAAAACCAGAAACGTCCGGACTAGCGTCCGGAGACTCAAAAACCCGGGCCGGGAAGCGATTCCTCCCGGGCGTGAACGCCCGGGGTTCCTCGCTAGACCACGCTGAAAGGGGTGAGATCCGGCGCCGGGCCGGTCGATCGGCGGCGCCTGGGATCAGGCTGACCGAGCCGGGCGAACCGACGCCGGAGCCCCGAGGGCTGCGGCGGTTGCGGCACAACTTGCAGCGCCGTGACCTGAGGTTTCTCCGGGACCGCCGCAAGAGTGGCCTGGCCGGGTGGTAACGTCACCGGTCGGCGCCGACGCGAGTGCTCCGGAGAGCGGGTCGATCCGTGTGCCCTGCCGTCCGGCGGACGTGTCCTGCCGACGGATCAGTGGGTGGCCATGTCCACGAACCGGCTGTAGTGGCCCTGGAAGGCGACCGTCACGGTCGCGGTGGGCCCGTTGCGGTGCTTGGCCACGATCAGGTCGGCCTCACCCGCCCGGGGCGACTCGCGCTCGTACGCGTCCTCCCGGTGCAGCAGGATGACCATGTCCGCATCTTGCTCAATTGACCCAGATTCCCGCAAATCCGACACCTGCGGGCGTTTGTCGGTGCGCTGCTCGGGACCACGGTTGAGCTGGGAGATCGCGATGACCGGGACCTCCAGCTCCTTGGCCAGCAGCTTGAGCGCACGGGAGATCTCGGAGACCTCCTGCTGGCGGCTCTCGGTCTTCTTGGGCGAGCTCATGAGCTGCAGATAGTCGACGATCACGAATCGGAGGTCGTGGCGCTGCTTGAGACGGCGGCACTTCGCCCGGATCTCCATCATCGACATGTTCGGGGAGTCGTCGATGAACAGCGGCGCGTCGGCCACCTCGCCCATCCGCCGAGCCAGCCGGGTCCAGTCGTCGTCGTTCATCAGACCCGACCGCATGGTGTGCAGCGCCACCCGCGCCTCGGCCGACAGCAGTCGCATGGTGATCTCGTTACGCGACATCTCCAGCGAGAAGATGACGGTCGCCAGTCCATTCTTAATCGCGGCAGACCGGGCGAAATCCAGACCTAGCGTGCTTTTTCCGATGGCGGGCCTGGCGGCCACGACGATCATCTGGCCGGGGTGGAGACCGTTGGTCAGCGCGTCGAGGTCCTGGAAGCCGGTCGGGACCCCGACCATCTGGCCGCCGCGGCTGCCGATAGCCTCGATCTCGTCGAGGGCCCCCGGCATGATCTCCGAAAGCGGGAGGTAGTCCTCGGAGGTACGCCGCTCGGTCACCTTGTAGATCTCGGCCTGCGCCCGGTCGACGAGATCGTCGACCTCCTCGCCCTGCCCGCCGTACCCGTAGGAGACGATCCGCGTGCCGGCCTCGATCAGCCGCCGCAGGATGGCCTGCTCCCGGACGATCTTCGCGTAGTAGCCGGCGTTGGCGGCCGTCGGAACGGTGGCGGTCAGCGTGTGGAGGTAGGCGCCGCCGCCCACCCGGGCGACCTCGCCGCGGCGCTGCAGCTCGTTGAACACGGTGACCGAGTCGGCGGGCTCGCCCCTGCCGTAGAGGTCGATGATCGCGTCGAAGATGATCTGATGGGCGGGGCGGTAGAAGTCGTCCGCGCGCAGCACCTCGATCACGTCGGCGATGGCATCCTTGGACAGCAGCATGCCGCCCAGCACCGACTGCTCGGCCTCGATGTTGCTCGGTGGCGTCCGTTCGAACGTCGAGTCCGATTCCCCGGGCCCCCCCGGGAAGTCGATCACGCTCACCTCACACCCCCTGCCGGCCCACGTGCCGTACCCCGCCCGCCCACCGGTTCCGGCCCGGTCCGCCAGTCTCTCGGGCCACGCGGCCCACGGCAACCTCAGCTGTGGACAATGCTGTGGAAAAGATGTGCAGGTTCCGCCCTCTACGTGTGGGAACCTTGAGGACAGCCCTGTGGACAAGACCGCGGCCGACCGCGAAATTCCGGCCCGACCTGGGCTTTCTCCATCCACCTCCTGTGGAGGAAAGAAAGTCGCCAAGACGGGCCGATACCGATCGAGCATGGCTCAGTAAGCCGCAAAATGGGTTCATGCCTCTTACCAACGAGCCGGCGGGGCTCGCTGCGGAACGGGATCGGCGAGGCCGCCGGGCCCACGACCGGGAGATCCTCAGGCTGGCCGTCCCGGCGTTCGGGGCACTTGTGGCGGAACCGCTGTTCCTGCTCACCGACTCCGTCATCGTCGGCCACCTTCCCGACCCTGCGCTAGGCGCGCTCGGCGTGGCCAGCGCGGCCCTGACCGCCCTGGTGGGCCTGTGCGTGTTCCTCGCGTACGCGACCACGGCGTCGGTCGCCCGGCAGGTGGGGGCGGGAGACATCCGGCAGGCGATGCGCCAGGGCATCGACGGTCTGTGGCTGGCGGCCGTGATCGGCGTGGTCGTCAGTGCGGCGTGCTGGCCTCTTGCACCATTTATCGTACACCTGTTCGGTGCTACAGGGGAGCTCGCCGCGCAGGCCGTCACCTATCTGCGCGTCAGCCTCCTCGGCATTCCGGCCATGCTGCTCGTGCTGGCGGGCACCGGTGTGCTGCGCGGCATGCAGGACACCCGGACCCCGCTGGTCGTGTCCGTGGCCTCGTTCACGCTGAACGGCCTGCTCAACCTCTGGTTCGTCTTCGGGCTCGGCTGGGGCATCGCGGGCGCCGCGTGGGGAACTGTGGTCGCGCAGACCCTGGCCGCGGCGATCTATCTGGTGATGGTCGTACGGGCCGCTCGCCGGCACGGCGCCGCGCTGCGGCCGGACCTCGCCGGCGTCAAGACCGCGGGCGCCGCCGGGTTCGCCCTGGTCATCCGTACGGCCTGCCTGCAGGCGGTGCTCCTCGTGGCGACGTCGATCGCCACGAGGATGGGCGAGGACCAGATCGGGGCGCACACCATCGCCCTCCGGATCTGGACGTTCCTCGCGTTCGCCCTCGACGCGATCGCGATCGCGGGTCAGGCGATCACGGGGCGGACACTGGGCGCCGGGGACGTGGCCGCCACCCGGGCCGCGACCGAGCGCATGGTGCGGTGGGGCGTGGCCTGCGGCGTGGTGTTCTGCGGCGCCGTGCTGCTGGTCCGACCGCTCCTCCCGGGTCTGTTCGACGCCGACGCGGGGGTCACCGCGCACCTGCTGGCCGTGCTGTGGCCGGTGGCGCTCTTCCAGCCGGTCGCCGGCGTCGTATTCGTGCTCGACGGGGTGCTCATCGGCGCGGGCGACCAGCGCTACCTGGCCTGGGCCGGCCTGTGGGCCACCCTCGCCTACCTGCCGTTCGCCGCGCTGGCGGGGGTGGCTGGCAGCATGGTCGCGCTCTGGCTCGCGCTCGGCGCGTGGATGGTCGCCCGGATGATCACGCTGGGGGCACGTGCGTACGGCACGGCCTGGCTGGTCACCGGGGCGTGACCCCGCTCTTCCCCCGATGTCGGCGGCGGACGTCGCCGACATGCTCTCTTCAGAGCCGTCCCAGGACCTGCTGGAGGAAATCCCGGGTGCGGGGTTGCTCCGGCGCCGTGAAGATCTGCTCCGGCGAGCCGCGCTCCAGCAGCACCCCGCCGTCGAGGAAGCAGACCGTGTCGGCGATGTCGCGGGCGAACGCCATCTCGTGCGTGGCCAGGATCATCGTCATCCCGGTCTCCTTGAGCTCGCGGATGATGCCGAGGACCTCGGTGACCAGCGCCGGGTCGAGCGCGGAGGTGACCTCGTCGAGCAGCAGCAGCCGCGGCCGGGTGGCGATGGCCCGGATGATGGCCACCCGCTGCTGCTGGCCGCCGGACAGGCGGTCCGGATACTCCCCGGCCCGGTCGGCCAGCCCGAACCGCTCGAGCAGTTGCCTGGCCCGCTCCTCGGCCTCCGCCGGAGCCGTACCATGCACCTTGCGCGGCGCCAGCGTGATGTTGTCGAGCACGGTCATGTGCGGGAAGAGGTTGTAGGACTGGAAGACCATGCCGATCCGCTTGCGTACCTCGTCGGGGTCCACCCGGGGATCGGTGATCTCCCTGCCGTCGAGGTGGATCGCGCCGTCATCGACGGTCTCCAGCAGGTTGACGCAGCGCAGCAGCGTCGATTTGCCCGAGCCCGACGCGCCGATCAGACAGACGACCTCGTGCGGGGCGACGTCCAGGTCGATGCCGCGCAGCACGCTCTGCCCGTGGTAGTGCTTCCAGACGCCCTCGATCCTCAGCAGGCTCATGCCCGTCCACCTCCTCCCATCTGGCGGCGTGCCGTACGGGCCGCCAGGTGGTCGGTGAACCGCGCCATCGGCACGGTCAGCGCGATGAACAGCAGCGCCGCGGCCAGATAGGGGGTGTAGTTGAAGCTCCAGGCGGCGTGGATCTGGGCCTGGCGCAGCGCCTCCAGCGGGCCGAGCACGGCCACGAGCGCGCTGTCCTTCTGCAGCGAGGCGAAGTCGTTGAGCAGCGGCGGGACCACCCGGCGGACGGCCTGCGGCAGCACCACATGGCGCATGGTCTGGCCATGGGTGAGCGCCAGCGAACGGGCGGCGGCCCGCTGGCTGGGATGGATCGAGTCGATCCCGGAACGGAACACCTCGGCGACGTATGCCCCGTACGACAGGACGAGAGCGATGATGCCGAGCGTGACCGGGTCGTCCGGCGCGCCCTGAAGCTGGAGTGCCGGGACGCCGAAGCCGACCAGGTAGACCAGCAGGATGGTGGGGATGCCGCGGAAGATGTCGGTGTAGAGCACGGCCAGCGCGCGCAGCGGGAAGAACACCGGCGAGCGCAGGCCGCGTACGAGCGCCACGGTCAGCCCCAGCACCAGGACGAACACCTCGGCGATCAGGAAGATCTTGATGTTCAGGCCGAACCCGCGCAGCACGTCGGGAAACGCCTCGACGAATGCGGCGGGGCTGAAGAACGTCTCGCGGACCCGCGGCCACCCCGGTGAGGCGGTGACGGCCATGACCACCGTGACGGCGACGAGCAGGGTGGAGGCCGTGGCGACCGAGATCGACCGCCTGGACCTGCGGCGCAGCTCGGCCTCACGGCGGATCTGCCGCTCGCTCTTCACCCACGGCGCGGCGGAACTCACCCCTGGCCGGGTTCCGTCGGTCAACTCAGCTCCGGCGCGCCGGCGGCCGCGGTCAGCCACCGGCTCTCGATTTCGGCCAGCTCGCCGGACGCCTTGAGCTCGCCGATCGCCTCGTCCACGCAGCCGACGAGGCCGTTGCCCTTCTGGAAGAGCAGGCCGAACTCCTCGGGGGCGTCCGACTGCGCCGCGAACTGTCCCACGATCTTCGAACCCTCCACCTGGGCGGCGGTGACGTAGAAGGCAGTGGGCAGGTCCACGACGATGGCGTCGATCTGCTTGTTCTTCAGCGCGTTGATCGCGTCGATCTGCTGGTTGTAGACGCTGGGCTCGATGCCCGGCTCGATCACCTGCTGGACCGCCCGCAGCGCGGTGGTGCCCGCCTGGACTCCGATCTTGGCGCCCTTGAGGTCGGCCAGGCCGGAGGCGCCGGCGAACTGGGAGTCGCCCAGGGCGACCACACCCTGCTTGACCGTGTAATAGCCCTGGCTGAAGTCGACGGCCTTCTCGCGTTCGGGGGTGATGGAGATCTGGTTGATGTCGAAGTCGAACTTCTTGGGTCCGGGTGCGAACGAGGAGTCGAAGGGGACGACGGTCCAGACGACCTCGTCCTTGGTGAAGCCCATCTTCTGGGCGATCGCGTACGCCACCGCGCTCTCGAAGCCCTGGCCGTTGGCGGGGTCGTCGTCCTTGAACCACGGCTCATAGGCCGGCTTGTCGGTGCCGATGGTCAGCTTGCCGGGAGTGACGAGCGTGAGGGCGTCCTTGGCGCAGCTCGCCGCCGCGCTCGCGCCGTCGCCGGAGGATCGCACGCCGGTGGATTCGGAGGCCGGCGCGCAGGCGACGGCGGCCAGCGTGATGACGCCGAGCGCCAGGCACACGGGGGAGCAGCGCAGCGAGGAGCGGCGCACGGAGGTGCGGCGCGCGAGAGAACGGCGCACGGGGGAACGGCGCATTACAGCCTCCATCAGCACTGTCTTCCACGGAATCCGTAAATTCGGCTGGGAAGATAGTAGCCGTTTCAGCAATATCCACCTCCATTAGGGGCAAAACCCCCCAAACCTCCATGGTGGTGATCTTGCGAAAGCTCGCACCTGGCAGCCCTGACCTGGAGCGCGACCATTCGTGATCTTGCAGAAACTCGCACAGGGCCCTCCTCACCTGGCAGGACACCATCCGTGATCTTGCACTCGGTCGACCGGAAATACCGAAAGCCCCTCACCGAAGATCGGTGAGGGGCCCGGTGGCGATCAGATCGTGTTCACGAACACGTCCGAGAGAAGATCAGCCGGCGAGGACCTCGACGTCGAGGTTGGCGACGACCTCCGGGTGCAGCCGGACGCTGACGCGGTGGGTGCCAACGCTCTTGATCGCGTTGTCGATCACGATGCGGCGCCGGTCGAGCTGCGGGCCGCCGGCGGCCTTGACCGCATCGGCGATGTCACCCGTGGTGACCGAGCCGAACAGCCGGCCCGCCTCGCCCGCGCGCGTCCTGAGCCTGACCTTGAGCCCGCCGAGCTGGCCGGCGACCTCCTTGGCCGAGCCCAGGTCACGGATCTCGCGAGCGGCACGCGCCTTCTTCATCGAGGCGATCTGCGACTCGGCGCCCCGAGTCCAGCGGATGGCGAATCCACGGGGGACCAGGTAGTTGCGGCCGTAGCCGTCCTTAACCTCGACCACGTCGCCGGGAGCCCCGAGGCCGGAGACCTCAGTGGTGAGAATCAGCTTCATTTCCTGGGTCTCCCTTCTCAGCGCGCCGTGCTCGTGTACGGCAACAGGGCCATCTCACGGGCGTTCTTGATGGCGGTGGCCACGTCGCGCTGGTGCTGGGTGCAGTTGCCCGTCACCCGGCGGGCACGGATCTTGCCGCGGTCGGAGATGAACTTCCGAAGCAGCGCCGTGTCCTTGTAGTCGACGTGGGAGATCTTGTCATGGCAGAAGAGGCAAACCTTCTTCTTCGGCTTGCGCACTGCCGGCTTGGCCATCGTGGTGCTCCTTTCAGAGCCCCGCATCACGCGGGAATGGTCGCTCGGATTATCTGGATGTACTGGAGGCGAGAAGGGCGGTGATCAGAAGGGCGGTTCGTCGCTGAAGTCGCCGCCGAAGCCGCCACCGCCGCCGCCCTGAGGAGCGCCGAAGCCACCACCGCCGCCACCGCCACCGCCCTGGCCGTAGCCCTGCGGAGCGGGGGTCGCGGTGGCCCAGGGGTCGTTCGCCGGGCCGCCACCGAAGCCGCCGCCCTGGCGGGAGGTCTTGTTGACCTTCGCCGTGGCGTTGCGCAGCGACGGGCCGACCTCATCGACCTCGACCTCGTAGACCGTGCGCTTCTCGCCTTCCTTGGTCTCGTACGACCGTTGACGCAGCCGTCCCTGCACGATGACCCGCATGCCGCGCTGCAGCGTCTCGGCGACGTTCTCCGCCGCCTGCCGCCACACGTTGCAGGTGAGGAACAGCCCCTCGCCGTCCTTCCACTCGTTGGTCTGCCTGTCGAGGTACCGCGGAGTGGATGCGATGCGGAACCGGGCCACGGCTTGCCCCGTCGGGGTGAAGCGCAGCTCGGGGTCGTCGACAAGGTTGCCGACGATGGTGATCTGGGTATCGCCTGCTGCCATCGGTCGCTATAGCCTTCCTATCCCGTGCGCTGAGCCGTCAAGGGCCCAGCGTACGGCCACCGCCCGACAAACGTGCCGGGCTCGGCGGCGCCGGTCAGTGGAGCTCGGGCCGCATGACCTTCGTGCGGAGGATGCCCTCGTTCAGGTTCAGCTGGCGGTCCAGCTCCTTCACGGTGGCGGGCTCGGCGGTCAGGTCGACGACTGCGTAGATGCCCTCGGACTTCTTGGCGATGTCGTAGGCCAGCCGGCGGCGTCCCCACACGTCGACCTTCTCCACGGTGCCGCCGTCGTTGCGTACGACGGCCAGGAACTGGTCGAGCGAGGGCTGCACGGTGCGCTCATCGAGGGACGGGTCGAGGATGACCATCATCTCGTAACGACGCATGCTGAATCCAACCTCCTCTGGACTCTTGCGGTCACGACGCCTTGCCGTGACAGGAGGATCCGTCGCGCGGGGCGGGCGGCTCGTGTTTCCCGTCGCCCATACCACGCGCAGTCGGTCAAGGCTACCAGCCCCTTGGCCGTACGCCGTCCTGCGCCCACACTGGTAGGTGAGCCGTACCGAAAGGTAAGAGGGGGTGTCTCAAATGAGACAGGTCACCCGCCCTGCCCGGCGGCCGTACCCGCGTTTGACTCTCAACACGGACGGCGCGCGGCATCCGCTGACGAACTTCCTGGCGGTCGCCACGCTCATCCTGGGCATCGCGGCCTTCGTCACCGGATTCATCGTGGACAGCCACGTCTTCGCGTCCTGGGCGGGCGTGATCGGGTTCTGGGGCGGCTTCTACGCGCAGTACATCTCGGTGACCACGGCCCAGCGATGCCTCATCATCGCGGGCATCGTGATGTCGTTCGTGGGGATGGCACTGGGGATCGCGCACGGCGGTTTCGTTCCGGGCATCTGACTCGGGAACGGGACCGCCGGGCCCGTCAGCCGCCGACGACCCGTCAGCCGCCGACGTGCAGGTCCACGCCGAGAAGGATCAGGAACCACAGGAAGATCGCCAGCAGGGCCTGTGCGACCTGCTTGAGCAGGGTCGGAGTGAGGTAGTGATGGACCCACGCGACGTAGACGCCGACCACGAGGTAGATGAGTAACAGAAAGCTGCTCAGCCGATATCTCACGCTCGTCTCCTTAGTATCATCGGCGTATCCGCCGGCACGGAGCGGGTGAGCAGGCGACTGCCCTCATGTGCCTTAGTGAAACGTTCGCGAGACCGCCCGGCGTCCGAAGGGAATCCGATCCGGCGGACCGGTCAGGGCAGCGGCGCGCCTCCAGTCGAGAACCACGAGTCCAACACCTTCGATACCTTCGGTCGAGCGCCACCGGTCGAACACCCGCAGGCGAACCTCCAATATGAACGGGGAAGAAGTGACGACGTCACAGCGATCACAGCGCATCGGCGCCCATGTCGACTCCGACGACCCGCTGGCCCACGCGGCCGCCAGGAACGCCGACGTCGTGCAGTTCTTCCTCGGCGACCCGCAGGGGTGGAAGGGCCCGGTCGTCCCGGCCTCCGCCGCCGCGCTGCGCGACTCGGACGTGGACGTCTACATCCACGCGCCGTACGTGATCAACGTCGCGACGGCCAACAACCGGATCAGGATCCCCAGCCGCAAGCTTCTCGACGGCCATCTGAAGGCCGCCGCCTCCATCGGCGCGAAGGGGCTGATCGTCCACGGCGGGCACGTCAACGCGGGCGACGATCCGCAGGTCGGATTCGACAACTGGCGCAAGGTCTTCGAGCGCATCGAGTGCGAGATCCCCGTGCTGATCGAGAACACGGCGGGCGGCGGCAACGCCATGGCGCGCAAGCTCGACCGCATCGCCCGGCTCTGGGACGCGGCGACGTCGGGGGCCTCCGACCCCTCGGTCGTCGGCTTCTGCCTCGACACCTGCCACTTCCACGCGGGCGGCGAGGAGCTCATCGGGCTGGTCGACCGGGTGAAGGCGATCACCGGGCGGATCGACCTCATCCACTGCAACGACTCCAGGGACGCCTTCGACTCCGGCGCCGACCGTCACGCCAACATCGGGGCCGGCCAGATCGACCCCGAGCACATCCTCGAGGTCTGCCGGGCGGCCGAGGCGCCGATCGTGGTCGAGACGCCGTTCGAGGGCCAGGCCGACGACATCGCCTTCCTCCGCAAGAACCTCTGAGCCGCCCCCGCCCCCACCCCCGCGCGTGATCTTGCAGTTTCTCGCAGGTCTCACCCCTGACCTGCGAGAATCAATTCCGTGATCTTGCAGTTTCTTGCAGACGTACCGTCCGACCTGGGTCTATATGGTCGCTGATCTTGCGGTGGCCAGTACAAGATCACCAATGACGTTTTCGCTGATCAGCGGGCATGCCTGCGAGAAACTGCAAGATCAGCAACGGGAAGTGCCTGGTCCCGGACTCGCGTGCGAGCAATCGCAAGATCACGACCTGGGGGTGTGGTGGGGTGGGAGGTGGGGGGTCTTGTCCACAGGGTGTGGATAAAGTTCGTGGATTGCGGGGCTCACGGAGTGGGTAAGGGTTCGGCCATCTCCCGCTCGGTGACGGCCGCCCTGGGCCGGCGGGTGCCGCGCCACAGCTGGATGAACGACACGATCGCCGCGGCGAGGAGCACCAGATTGCGGGCGACCAGCACGAGGGTCCCCGGCAGGTTGCCGTGCCAGCTGTAGTCCTCCTCCACCCAGGGATACATGATCCCCGTGAGCAGCGCCGCGGCCAGCACGAGCCAGGCGGTCGGCCGCTGGCTCGCCCCCTGCCGCCCCGTCGGCACCGCCAGCACGACCGCTGCGATCCCGATCACCCAGACGAGGTACTGCGGCGACAGGACCCTGCTGGTCAGCACGAGGAACAGTACGGCCGTCAGCGCCGCGTCGTAGAACGTCCTGGCGGTCGGGGCCGCCCGCAGCCACCACACCGCGAGCAGCGCCAGCGCCACCGGGGTCGCGACCAGGCTCACCCGCTCCGCCGTCTCGACGCCCCGCCCCACGAGCTCCATCGCGCCGTGCTGATAGGTGGTGAAACCGTCCCACCGGCCCAGCGCCCGGGCCAGCGCGAACGGCGTCGCCGCCAGCGACTCGACCTGCAGCCCGCGCTCCTGCTGCGCGGTCAGGAAGTCGAGCGCGTGCGGCATCGCCAGCACGGCGACGCCGCACCCCGCCACAGAGATCGCGAGCGTCGCCCCGGATGCGGTCAGCAGTTCCCGCCAGCGCCGCAGCCCGGCGAGCAGCGCGACCGGCCACGCCTTGATGATGAGCCCGACCCCGATCAAAGCGCCTCGTACGGCCGGATCCGCCGACGCCGTCAGCGCCATGACCGCGACGAGCGTGACCATCAGGTCATATCTGGAGATCAGCAGCGGCCCGAGCAGCGCGGCCCCGACGGTCCAGGCCCAAAGAGCCGTCCTCTTGCTCCCGTGGCGTACGGAGAACCGCCACAGCAGCAGCAGGATGCCCAGGTCGCACAGGATGGCGAGCAGATGGAAGCCGGTCCGGTAACCGAACGGGAGCAGGTGGGGGGCGAGCATCGGCAGCGCGGCGAACGGCGGGTACTGCCACTTCTCATCCCCCGCCGGGAACTCCCCGCCCAGCAGAACCCGCGACCAGTCATGGTAGAGCCTGACGTCGTTGGCGAACGACGTCTCGTGGCCGACCGGGATGACCTGCGTCGCGGCAAGGAACAGCACCGTCCGGGTGAGCGCCCACACGCCCAGCACCGACCACGGAATCCCGCGTGACCGGCCCCTCGACCATCCCTCTGAAAGCCCGCGTGAAAGCCCGTTTCGCACCAGCGATCTCGCCCCCGGCGTCCCGTTCCCGCCGCGGCGGGGATTTCCCTCAGGCTACCGGGAATCCGGTGAAAGATTCATGTCGGCGGGCGCGGTGGTACGCCTCAGGGAGCGCAGGGTGAACCGGTCTTCCGCGCCGTCGAACACGCCGCCGGACGGGTCGTCCGCGTCGGACTTCCGTACGACGTCGCGCTCCGGCCTGAGGATGTCCCGCACCACGAGCGCCATCAGCACGACGATGGTGATCGCCCTCGCCCACACCGCGAGGAAGTACGGCGTGTCGCCGATGCCCTGGTCGGCGAACTCGGGCATCCGCCCGGTGAGGTAGAGCCAGATCGAGAAGAAGTACCAGCACTCGGCGATCTGCCAGGCGGCCAGCGCCCCCCACTTCGGCCTGGCCAGCACGGCGAACGGCACCAGCCACAGCACATACTGCGGCGACCACACCTTGTTCGTGATCATGAAGGCGGCGAGCGCGAGGAAGCACAGCTGGGCCAGGCGCGGACGGCGCGGCGCGGCCACGGCGAGCACGGCCACCCCCAGCAGCAGTACGGCCAGCGCGGCCATGGCCATCGTGTTCAGCTTCTCGGCGTCGGCGAGGACCCCCCACTGCTTGGTCTGGAAGAAGAACCACAGACCGCCCCAGTCGGCGCCGCGCTCGCTGCTGAAGGAGTAGAACCTCTTCCAGCCCTCGAAGTTGATCAACATGACCGGGACGTTCACCAGCGACCACGTGGCCGCGGCCGCCACCACCGTTTTCACGAACGGCTGCCACTTCGCCGTACGGACCGTGAGCAGGAACAATGCGCCGAAGAACATCAGCGGATAGAACTTCGTCGCCACCGCCAGCGCCAGCAGCACTCCGGCGAGATAGTGGCGCCGCCTGGCCCAGGCCAGCAGGCCGCCGAGCGCAAGCGCACCGGCCGCCAGGTCCCAGTTGATGTACGCGGTGAGGATGACGGCCGGACTGACGGCGTACCAAAGGGCGTCCCAGGGGCGTACCGACCCGGCCAGCGCCGCCATGAGCAGCACCCCTGCGACCAGCGAGAGGCCCATGAGCAGCACGGTCACGTCGTAGAACCGCACCCCGTCGCCGCCGGCGAGCCGCCGAGCGAACTCCATGATCGCCCCGATGCCGACCGGATATTCCACCGGATAGTCGACGTAGGGGATCTTTCCCTCGTTGAGGTGCTCTGCCCAGAACAGCGGATAGATGTCCGTGTAGCAGTAATGGGTGAACTGCCCGGCTCCGCCGTTCCAGACGCCGCCGAACCGGCAGGGCCACTTCCACAGGTACGCGAGCACGGCGCCGAGCCCTGCGAGAAGCCCGAGAGGCAGGTACGGCACCGCCCGCGCGGCGAGTCCGGGCAGCGGGCCGGAGGGGGGCGAGGTCCGGGTCGTCATGGTCGGTATTGCACCATCAATGACCGTCACTTGGCGACCTTCGCCGTCAACGATCGTTGAAGGCATGTCCCTTCGACGGGAAATATGAAGGGGCCCACGGCGCGTTTTCCGTGGGCCCCCTCGGCGTTCGGCGGCATGGCGGCTTACCGCGTGCCGAGTCTCCGGTTGTCCGCCGTGGACGGGGTCGTGACCGGGAGCGAGGCGGGGGCGCCGTTGTCGAGCGGTTGGTCGTCGCCTCCGGACTCGCCCGGGCCGCTCTGCAGGTCGAGGCCGCCGTCGTCGCTGCACGACAGGTCGCCGGGCGGGCAGTCGATGTCGTCGGGTTCGAACGGCAGCTCGTCGTCCGGGAAGATCGGCGGAGCCTCCTCGTTCTGCGTGGGGCTCGGCGACGGCGACGGGCTCGGCGCGATGTTCTCCGGCATGCCGATCCCCGCCTTCGGCGGGAACTGCTCGACCGGCTTGCCCTCATGAGCCGCCAACATGAAGTTGCGCCAAATGGTGGTCGGCGGGCCCGCACCCTCGAACCCCAGCGATGTTTCGATGGGCTGGGAGTAGGGGTTGTGCAGGCCGTACTTCTTGCTCTCCTTGCCGTTGGGCGTGATCGGACAGTTCGAATGCAGCGGTTGGACGATCTTTCCGCTCTTCGTCTTGCACTTCTCCCGGTACATGCCCACCGCCGTGGACAACTGGGGAGTGAAGCCGACGAACCAGGCTTCCTTCTCGTCGTTGTTGGTTCCGGTCTTACCCGCGGCCGGACGCCCGATTCCCTTGCCCGCCGCCGTACCGCCCTTGAGGACCTGCTCCATCGCGGTGGTCGCGTCAGCGGCGGCATCCGGCGAGATGACCTGCTTGACGTCCTTCTTCTCCGTGAGGACGACCGTCTTGCCCTGCTTGACCTCTTTGATCACGTGGTAGTCGACGTGTTTGCCTTGGTTGGCGAAGATCGAGTAGCCGGCCGCCTGCTCGACCGGCGTCACGAGGGCGCTGCCGATGGAGAACTGATACTTGTGCTCCTCGACGTCCTTCTCCATCCGGTCCTTGTTGAGCCCTGCCTCCTCGACGATCTGCTTCACCGCGCTGAGCTGGCCAATCGTATTGTTGACCTCATCCAGCCGGTACGCCATGGACGCGAAGGCGGTGTTGATCGAATGTGAGGTCGCGTAAATGGCGTCGATCGCGGGCGGAACGGCGTGGCCGTTGGTGATGCCTCCCTTGGCCTGGCCCGGCAGTTCCTTAGGCACGGTCTGGTTACCCGGAAGCCAGCTGTTGAGGCTGTAGCCGGCCTCCAGCCAGGCCGCCAGGACGTACGGCTTGAACGCCGAGGCCGCCTGCTTCTTGGAGTCGAACGGCTCGTTCCATGGGTCATTGAGGTAGTTGTCGCCCCCGTAGATCGCCAGGACCTGACCGTTCCTGGGATCCACGGCGGCCAGGCCCGCGTGGAACTCCTTCGACATGCCCGCCGTAACACCCTTGACGGCCTTCTGGGCCTCCTTCATGAGCTTCTTGTCGAACGTGGTGTAGATCTTGTAGCCGCCGCTTTCGACGTCCTCGCGCTCGATGCCCCGGTTCTTCAGTTCGCGGAGAGCGACTTCGAGCATGTAGCCCTTGAGACCCCCGAAGGCCTGGGACACCTGCTTCGGTCTGGGTTTGGGGAACTTGGCCTTGGTGATGTCCGGATATTTGGGCTTGCCGTCCTTGCCGGTCATCTCGGCCATGCCCTTGATGACGTAGTTGAACCGTTCCTGCGTGGGAGCGAAGTTCTTCTTGCCCTCCGCGAGGTCGAAGTTGCCGGGCTGCTGGATACGACCCGCCAGATAGGCCCCCTGAGCCGGGGTCAGGTCCTTGGTCTTCTTTCCGAAGAACTCCCGCGCGGCGGCCTCGATGCCGTAGGTGTTGCGACCGAAGGGCACCGTGTTCAGGTAGTACTCGAGGACCTTGTCCTTGGGCCACTCCTTGTCGAGCTTCACCGAGATGAAGATCTCCGTGACCTTCCGCTTGATCGTCACGTCCCGGCTCAGCGTGTCGAAGTAGTTGCGGGCCATCTGCTGGGTGATGGTGGAGGCACCCTGGGTCTGCTGGCCGGTGACCGTCATCCACACCGACCGGCCGATGGCGCTCAGGTCGATGCCGGAGTCCTCATAGAAGCTGCGGTTCTCCGCGGTGATCACCGCATCCCGCACGTGCTCGGGCACCTGGTCGAGCGAGATCCTGATCCGTGCGGTGCCGAGCCGGGCGATCGCCGAGCCGTCCCGGTAGTAGAAGACGCTGCCCTGGGCCGTCGCGCTCTCCTGCGCGTCCCGCTCGGAGGGCAGCTCGGTGTTCATGTAGCCGACCATGATCATGCCGAACACGCCTGCGGTGAGCACGGCACAGCTCGCCAGCACGATCTTCCAGCTCGGGATGAAGCGTTTCCAGCCGGCCCGGCGCGGCCCGTCGTCATCGTCGAAGTCCTCGGGACCACCGGGACCGCCGGGACCACGCCCGCCCGGTCCGCCGGGGCCGTTCGGACCGCCGGGACCACCCCGGCCGCCACGCCCGGGGGCGGGCCTGCGCCGCCGCCCGCCGGACGACATGATCTCGGTCTCCTGCGCACCCACTTCCCGCCTGGGACCGCCGGGAGGCATCCCCAACGGTCCTTCCCGGGAGATGCGGGTCTGCTCATCGCCGCCGAACTCACCGGGACCAGCAGCGACACCGCGACGACGTGGACCACCGGGACCGGCCGGACCGTTCCCGTTCCCCGGCCTGCCGTGCTCGCCATCGGGGCCGGGCCGCCGTCCCGGGCCCTGCGGGCCCGGCTGGCCTCTCGGTGGCGGCGGGACCGCGTTCATGGCGGCCGTGTCCTCGAATGCCGCGTCCATGCGACGGCCGCCGGGCGCCTGCCGGGGCGGCGGGCCGGGCCGTACGGCACGCTGCCCGGTCTGCGGGGGCGCGGCCTGGGGCCGGGGGGGACCCTGCGGATTCACAGCGGGGCGGGGGTGGCGGGCGGTCGGCTGCCCGGCCGCCTGAGGGTGTGGCGGCTGCTGAGGGTGGCGCGGCTGCTGAGGGTGGGAGGGCAGAGGGTCTCGGCCACGTCCCGGGGAGGGTTCTCCGTACTCGCCGGATTCCCGGGGCGTGCGACGGCGGCGCCCAGGGCGGGGCGATCCGCCGGGGCCCGAGGGATCCTCGGGACGGCCGGTCGGCTCCGGTCCATAGCTGCTGTTAGTCACGCGTCCTCGTTAGGTCTCAAGGGAATTCGTCGACGTCGGCCGAGGGCCGGGGGAGGTTCCTCCTGAAGGTGGATCGCCCTGCAGTGAGGAGCCCGGGGATCGGCTGCCGGAGAGGACGAACGAGACCGCCAGGTGGTTCCGTAACAACCATGGCAGACCTCCGGCATGGGGACCTGGGATTCGCCGTACTTCCCGGCACCCGGGACGCGGGCCGTGACGGCGATGACCTGGCCGGCCAGCTGCGGTGATTCGCCCCGATAAGTCGGTGTGACATTGCTCACGTTGCAAGCGGGACGACACGGGCAGACGACTGTGGTCGTGGTCGTGGCCGCAGTGGGGTTCGACGGGATCGGCCGTCAGGTCGCCGGTTTCGGCGAGCCCCACCGGCCCATCCCGCCCGGCTTGCCCGGTCGGCCACTGATACCCCACAAGTGGCCAGATTACGGCGATTTGCTAAAGCTTGCCCAATCGTTGACACGTTGCGCTCTATACCGCGCCGACGTATTCTGCCGATGTATCGGCTCGATACATCAGTCGGACATAGGGGGTGGTTCCAGTGACGGGCTCCGGGTCTCGAAGCGCTCTTCTCGAGCTCGCCGTCCTGGGATCGCTGCACGAAACCCCGCTGCACGGGTATGAACTGCGCAAACGGCTCAACACTCTGCTCGGGATGTTCCGTGCGTTCTCCTACGGCTCCCTGTACCCGTGTCTGCGCGGTCTACTGGGCGACGGCCTCATCGCGGAGGAGGAGCCTCAGGAGGACACGGTCCTCGGCCGCCGGTCGAAGATCGTCTACAAGCTGACCGCGGAGGGCAAGGAGCGGCTGCACGAGCTGCTCACCCAGGCGGGTCCGTCCGCCTGGGAGGACGAGAGCTTCGGCATCCACTTCGCCTTCTTCCGCCACGCCGAGGCGGAGGTCCGGCTGCGCATTCTCGAAGGTCGCCGCAGCCGCCTGGAGGAACGACTCGAGCGTGTCCGTACGGCTCTGGCCCGCACAAGGGAGCGGCTCGACCGCTACACCCTTGAGCTGCAGCGCCACGGGCTGGAGTCGGTCGAGCGGGAGGTCCGCTGGCTCAACGAGCTCATCGACTCGGAACGGCGGAGCAGTACGGCACTGCCGGCGGCGACGGAATCGACGGGATCCGCCACGTCGGCCGGGCCGGCCGAAACCGACGAGGCGAGCGAAGCCGGCGAGACGCCCCCTTGGGCGGCGGCTCCGGGGCGAGCCGTACAGGAAAGAGATCAGAGGGCGGACTCGCCCGAGGCTGATGAATAGGTAAAGGAGCGAGTGCCATGGGTTCGGTGCGCGTAGCCATCGTGGGCGTGGGAAACTGCGCCGCATCGCTGGTGCAGGGTGTCCATTACTACAAGGACGCGGATCCGGACAGCCGAGTGCCGGGCCTGATGCACGTGCGCTTCGGTGACTACCACGTCGGTGACGTGGAGTTCGTCGCCGCCTTCGACGTTGACGCCAAGAAGGTCGGCCGGGATCTGTCCGAGGCGATCGTCGCCTCCGAGAACAACACGATCAAGATTTGCGACGTGCCGCCGCTCGGCGTCACCGTGCAGCGCGGGCCCACCTTCGACGGGCTGGGCGAGTACTACCGGGAGATCATCGAGGAGTCCGACGAACAGCCCGTGGACGTCGTCCAGGCGCTCAAGGACGCTCGGGTCGACGTCCTGGTCTCCTACCTGCCGGTCGGGTCCGAGGAGGCCGACCGGTTCTACGCCCAGTGCGCGATCGACGCGAAGGTGGCGTTCGTCAACGCGCTGCCCGTCTTCATCGCCTCCGACCCGCAGTGGGCGGCCAAGTTCACCGAGGCCGGCGTGCCGATCGTGGGCGACGACATCAAGTCGCAGGTCGGCGCGACCATCACGCACCGGGTGATGGCCAAGCTGTTCGAGGACCGCGGGGTCGAGCTGCTGCGCACCTACCAGCTCAACTTCGGCGGCAACATGGACTTCATGAACATGCTGGAGCGGACCCGCCTGCAGTCGAAGAAGATCTCCAAGACGCAGTCGGTCACCTCCCAGATCCCGCACGAGATGGCCAAGGCCGATGTGCACATCGGCCCGTCGGACCACGTGCCGTGGCTGGACGACCGCAAGTGGGCCTACGTCCGCCTGGAGGGCCGCTCCTTCGGTGACACGCCGCTGAACCTGGAGTACAAGCTGGAGGTCTGGGACTCGCCCAACTCCGCCGGCATCATCATCGACGCGGTGCGCGCCGCCAAGATCGCCCTCGACCGGGGGATCGGCGGGCCGCTGCTGTCGCCCTCGTCCTACTTCATGAAGTCGCCGCCGGAGCAGTACTCCGACGACGACGCCCGCGAGGCGGTCGAGAAGTTCATCCGCGGCGAGACCGAGCGTTAGGTCGATACGGTGCCCCGGCTCAGCCCGAGCCGGGGCGTTTCTGTGCTGTACGGACGTTCAAGGGATCCGTACGGCGAGCCCGCCGTCACGGTCGGGCGGCCGGCGGCAGATCGGCCGGATCGGCCACCGGCCAGGCCAGCGGGTCCGGCCCGAGCGAGACGAGCTGCGGCACCTGCTCCCTGGCCCACGGAGAGATGGGCATCTCACCACTCATGACCTGGTCGACGTACTGCTTCCAGGGCAGCCAGCGGACCGCGCCGACCTCCTCCGGGTTGGGCGTGGCATCCGTGGAGACGATGACACGGAAGACGGGACACATCTCGTTCTCCACGATCCCGTTGTCCATCACGGCCCGGTACGCGAAGCGCGGCAGCAGCAGGTCGACGGAGTCCGCCCGCAGCCCCAACTCGTAGTCGAGCCTGCGCCGCACCGCGGACGTGGCCGGTTCACCCGGCAGCGGATGCCCGCAGCAGCTGTTGGTCCACTGGTCCGGCCAGGTGAGCTTGTGCCCGGCCCGCCGGGTCAGCAGCACCTGTCCGCCGGAGTCGAAGACGTAGCTGGAGAACGCGAGGTGAAGCGGAGTCTCGGCGCCGTGGATCGTCCACTTGGAAGCGGTGCCGATCGGGTTGCCGACATCGTCGAGGAGCACGACATGTTCATCGGTGGTCACGCTCCGAGACTACGTGACCATGTCACCAGAACCCAGGCGGATGGGTAAGCGGGCCGTTTCTCACGCTGCCGACTCAGGGATCTGTCAGGGATGATCCGGATATCCGTCTCCTGATCGCCCGCGTAGGCTGTGTGCGTGTCCTTCGTCTCCGACCTGCGCGTCCTCCTGGAGGGCCGGGACTTCCGCCGGCTTTTCGGCACCCGTCTCGTGTCGCAGTTCTCAGACGGGATCTTCCAGTTCGCGGTGGCGGGCTACGCGTTCTTCACTCCGGAGAAGCAGGCCACGGCCGCCGAGGTGGCGGTGGCCATGGCCGTGCTGCTCCTGCCGTACAGCGTGTTCGGCCCCTTCGTCGGGGTCCTGATCGACCGCTGGTCGCGGCGGCAGATCCTCGTCGTCGCGCCGCTCGTGCGCGGGACGCTGCTGCTGGTGACGGCAGGTCTGGTGGCCCTGGACGTGCCGGACGCTGTCTTCTACGGGGCCGCGCTCGCCGTGCTCGCCGTCAACCGGTTCTTCCTCTCCGCGCTCGGGGCGTCGCTGCCCCATGTCGTGCCGCGGGACCGGCTCGTCCTGGCCAACGCCATCACGCCCACGTCGGGTACGGTCCTCACCGCCGTGGGCATGGGCGCGGCCTTCGTGCTCCGCCTGGTCTTCGGCTCGGGACACGGAGGCACCGCGACACTGCTCGCGATCTCCGGCCTGTCCTTCGGGCTGAGCGCGATCATCGCCACGACGATGGAGCGTTCCCTGCTCGGGCCGCCGTACGACCCGGATCGTCCCCCGGCCGGCGAAGCCGTACGGATCGTGCTGCGCGGCCTGGTGGAGGGCGCCGCGCATCTCGGCGGGCGCCGCCGGGCGGCGGCCGCTCTCAGCGGCATGGCCACCCACCGGCTGCTGTTCGGGATGTCGCTGGCCATGGTGGTCATGCTGTACCGCTACTACTTCACGACGGACGTGGACGCCGCGCTCAAGGGGATCACGCTGGTCGGGGCCGCGACGGGCGTCGGCATCTTCCTCGCGGTGCTCATCACGCCATGGGCGACCGAACGGTTCCGGATCGAGACGTGGATCCCGGTCATGCTCGCCGTCTCCGGCGTGCTGGAGATCCTGCTGTGCGCGACCTTCCGCGAGTGGGGGTTCGTCGTCGCCGGCCTGCTGCTGGGCGTCGCCGGGCAGAGCGTGAAGATCTGCGCCGACACCGTGGTGCAGCGGGAGGTCGACGACCATTTCCTCGGCCGGACCTTCTCCATCTACGACATGCTGTTCAACGCCTCGACGGTCCTGGGCGCCGCGCTGGCCGCCACGATGCTGCCGCCCGACGGCAGGTCCTTCCTGGCCCTCTCGGTGATCAGCACGGCCTATCTCCTGGGCGCCCTGGCGTACCGGCTGATCCTTCCCTCGGCCGCCACCCGCGCACCCGCCGTCGTCGCCGACTGACGTCCATGGGCGCGTCTGCCCCGCACGTGCCGGTACGGCTCGCGCCGGCGGAGCGCCGGGCGCGAGCCGTACGTTCGTCTGGTCAGACCCGCGAGACGCGGACGGCGTCGGCGATGACGTACCCCGTGCCGGCGGTCCAGCGGCTGACGCCGACGGCGTTGTACGTGCCCGCGTTCAGCGAGAACGTGCCGATGCTGCGCCACGTGCCGCCGCCGGAGCGTTGGTCGACGTAAACGGTCTTGTTACCACTCGACGTCGCCACGATGTAGGGCGCCGAGGAGTTGTAGCCGGGATCGGACGGGTACCACACCTCGACGCGGTAGGTCCCCGCACTGGGAACGCTCACGCCGTACCAGGCCGGGTCGCTGGCGGACACGGGCGTGGCGAAGCGGTAGTCGGCGCCGTAGCGCTGCCCGGAGTACGCCGAGGTGCCCCAGTTGGAGCTCGCCTTGAACTGGGCGCTCGAGTTGTCGACCGTGGCCGACCACGACGGGGTGCCGCCGCCGGTCACGTAGTTCATGTACGTGGTCCAGTTCCAGTGCGTGCCGGGGTCGGTGTGCGTGGCCCCGGGCACCTCGTTGTGGCCGATGATGTGCGCGCGATCCTTCGGGATGCCGTACTTGTCGCAGATCGCCCTGGTCAGGGCCGCCGAGGCGCGGTACATGGCGTCGGTGAACCAGGAGGCGTCGCTGACGTAGCCCTCGTGCTCGATGCCGACGGAGCGGGTGTTGTAGGTCCAGTTGCCGGCGTGCCAGGCGATGTCCTTCTCCCGGACCATCTGCGTGATGTCGCCGTTGGACGACTTGACCACGTAGTGCGCGGAGACCTGGGCGCTGGGGTTCTGGAACCAGGAGATCGTGCCGGCGTACGAACCCTGGGTCACGTGGATGATGACGCGGTCGATGGCGTAGCTCGACGGGCGGCTCGAGGCCGTGTAGTTGCTCGAACTGGCGGCGACCCACGCCGCCGGCGGGTAGTCCGCGCTGAGCGGCGCCACCTGTACGTCCGCCTGCGTGTTCGCCCTGGCGTTCAGGTCGCGGACCCCGGCGAAGCGGCCGCGCTCGGCGGTGATCTCCTGCGGCCTGACCGTCACGCCGCGGGCGCTCAGACCGAGCCCGAGTTGCTCGTAGACGCCGTCGGCGTAGAGGCGGGCGACCTCGGGCGTGGTGGCATTGCCGTACCTGGCGACGGCCTCGTACCAGCGGCCGGCGTCCTTCCTGGCCGCCTCGTCGAGGCCGAGCTGGTCGGCGTGGGCGCGCAGCACGGCCGCGCCGCCCATGATGTTGGCCTCGGTGTCGGTGCGCAGCTTCTCGACCGGCAGCCCGGTCAGCTCGGCCGCCTTCTCCAGCACGTGGGTGGTGGGGTTGCTGACCAGGTGCATGACGCCGTAGCCGCCGCTCGCGCTCGGCTCGCCCCCGTGGTCGTCCAGGTGGGTCTCGGCGTAGCCGACGGCGATCAGCAGGTCGCGTGGCACGTCGTGCGCCGCAGCGGCCCGGTCGAACGCCGTCGTCAGCGGGGTCTCGGTCGATGTGGAGGCCGTGGCAGCGGGTTGACCTGCGAGGACGACGATGGCGGTGATGGCGGCTGCGACCAGGGAGGTTAATCGGGGGACAGGGAGGGCCATCTGGAACTCCTGCTGTGGGGGGATGTCGGCTGCACCATATGTCACCTCTGATCCGATGTCGATAATTGACTTACAAGTGATGTCAGAAGAAACTTTTCTCCTTCGGTCGCCGTCTGCCGTCTGCCGTCTGCCGTCTGCCGTCGGTCGGCCGTCGGGTCGGGGTGAGTCCGGCGGGCACTCGCGCGGAGGCGCGCCGTTTCAGATTTGGGCCCCCAGGATCGCGTGAAGACTATTGCACTAACACGGGAAGAGATTGAAACTTCCTTTCATGACCGCGGCCCCGCGAACGCTCTCGCGTACCCCCCTGCGCATCCTCCTGGCACTCGCCCTGACGATCGTCGGTCTCGTCGTCCCCGCCGCCACCTCGGCCGCCACAGAGCTCGACACCTCGCTCGGCACCTCGCTCGGCGCCCCGGCCATGGTGGCGGCGTGCACCACCGATCCCGCGACCCCCAAACGGCAGCTGCGCGCCATGTGGATCTCCACGGTGGCCAACATCGACTGGCCGAGCCGTACCGGCCTGAGCGTCTCAGCGCAGCAGGCCGAGCTGCGGGCCTGGCTCGACCTGGCCGTGAGCAGGCGCATGAACGCCGTGATGATCCAGGTCAGGCCGACGGCCGACGCCTTCTGGCCCTCGCCGTACGAACCCTGGTCGCAGTGGCTCACCGGCGCCCAGGGCCGCGACCCCGGCTACGACCCCCTGGCGTTCATGGTCGCCGAGGCGCACGCGCGCAACCTCGAACTGCACGCGTGGTTCAATCCCTACCGCATCGCCAACCACGCCGACCCGTCCAGGCTGACGTCCACGCACCCGGCACGCGTGCATCCCGACTGGCGCTTCGCCTACGACGGCAAGCTCTACTACAACCCCGGCATTCCGGAAGTACGCACCTTCATCGAAGACGCGATCATGGACGCGGTCAGCCGGTACGACATCGACGGCGTCCACCTCGACGACTACTTCTACCCCTATCCGGTGAGCGGCGAGACCATCCCCGACGCGACCACGTTCAGCCGGTACGGCGGAGGCTTCACCGACATCGGCGACTGGCGGCGCGACAACGTGAACAGGCTCGTACGCGAGCTCGGCGGGCGCGTCCACGCGGCCAAGCCGTGGGTGGCCTTCGGCATCAGCCCGTTCGGCATCTGGCGCAACTCCGGCACCGATCCCCTCGGCTCGCGCACCTCGGGCCTGCAGTCCTACGACGCCATCTACGCCGACAGCAGGCTGTGGGTGAAGCAGGGCTGGGTCGACTACATCGCGCCGCAGATCTACTGGCACATCGGGTACGGCCCCGCCGCCTACGAGGTGCTCACCGCGTGGTGGTCCGACGTGGTGCGGGGGACCGGCGTCCACCTCGTCGTCGGGCAGGCCGCCTACCGGGTCGGCGTGAGCGGCCAGGACGCGGCCTGGCAGAACCCCGCCGAGCTCAGCGACCACCTCTACGACAACAGGCGGCACCCCGAGGTGGCCGGCGACGTGTACTTCAGCGCCAAGGACGTCAGGGCCGACCGGATCGGCGGCATCTCCGCCCTCGTCTCCGCCCACTACTCCAGGCCGGCGCTGCCGCCCGCCAGGGGAACCGGAAGCGCGCCGGCCGCCCCCACGATCACCTCGGCCACCAGGACCTCGACCGGCGTCGCCCTGTCGTGGCAGGCCACCGGGGCCTCGTATGCGATCTACCGGGTGGCCGGCGCACAGCAGGAGGCCGATCCGTGCTTCTTCGCCGACGCGCGCAACCTGCTCGCGACCACCGGGAAGACGACCTTCACGGACACCACGGCCGGGGCCTCCGGCGCCCACACCTACTACGTCGCCGCCCTCGACCGGTGGCGGCGGGAGAGCGCGCCGAGCGCGGGCAGGACGGTGACGGACTCCCCCGGCGCGTTCAGCGTCGTGATCGACAACTCCGATCCGTCGTTCACCGCGAGCTCGGCCTGGGGCACCTCGTCCTATTCCGGGCAGCGGTACGGCGCCGACTACCGCTTCGCCACGCCGGTGTCCGCCAGCGACCCGGCCTGGTTCACCGCAGCCATCCCCGACGCGGGGACCTACCGGGTCGAGGTCCGCCATCCGGCCGATCCCGGCTACAACAGCGCCACGCCGTACATCGTGGCGGCCGACGGCGGCAACCGGGTCGTCAACGTGGACCAGCGCACGGCGGGCGGCCAGTGGCGCTCTCTCGGCACGTTCACGCTCGCGGCCGGGACGTACAAGGTGGTGGGCGTGAGCCGGTGGACCTCGACCACGGGCTACGTCATCGCCGACGCCGTCCGCATCACCAGGGTCTGATCCCACTCTCTAGGGTGGTGCCGTGAAAGCTGAGGACATCCTGCGGCTCGACCGCGAGCACGTCTGGCATCCCTACGCGGCGGTGCCGTCCGGGGTGCCGGTGCACGCGGTCAGCGGCGCCCATGGCGTACGGCTCACACTCGCCGACGGCCGGGAGCTGATCGACGGCATGTCGTCGTGGTGGGCGGCCATCCACGGGTACGGCCACCCGAGGCTGAACCAGGCGATCCGCGACCAGCTCGACGACATGGCCCATGTCATGTTCGGCGGGCTCACCCACGAGCCGGCCGTACGGCTCGCGCGGACGCTCACCGAGCTGACCGGGCTGGACCGCGTCTTCCTGGCCGACTCCGGCTCGGTGGCCGTCGAGGTCGCGATCAAGATGGCCCTGCAGTACGCGGCGGCCACCGGCCGTCCCGGCCGGACCAGGCTGTTCACGGTCAGGGGCGGCTATCACGGCGACACGTTCGGCGCGATGTCGGTCTGCGACCCGGTGAGCGGCATGCACCATCTGTTCTCCGGCGTGCTGCCGAGCCATGTCTTCGGACCCGTTCCGCCGGCCGGGTACGAGGAGGCCTACCTGGCGGAGCTGGCCGCACTGGTCGGGGCGCACGCGGACGAGCTGGCGGCGATCATCGTGGAGCCGATCGTCCAGGGCGCGGGAGGCATGCGCTTCTATCACCCGGCCTATCTGCGCCGGCTGCGCGAGCTGGCCGACGAGCACGGCATCCTGCTGATCGCCGACGAGATCGCGACCGGCTTCGGCCGCACCGGCGAGCTGTTCGGGTGCGACCACGCCGGGATCAGGCCCGACATCATGTGCCTGGGAAAGGCGCTGACAGGTGGATATCTGACGCTCGCCGCGACGTTGTGCACCGCACGGGTGGCCGACGGCATCGGGGTGCTGATGCACGGGCCGACCTTCATGGGCAACCCGCTCGCCACGGCGGTCGCCGGCGCCTCGCTCGACCTGCTGGCCGAGCGTCCCTGGCGGGAGGAGGTCAAGCGGATCGAGGCCGGGCTGGCCGACGGGCTGGCGCCGGCGGCCGGACATCCCGGGGTGCGGGACGTCCGGGTCCTCGGCGCGATCGGGGTGATCGAGATGGTCGACCCCGTCGATATCGCGAAAATTCAGGACATCGTGATGCGCCACGGCGTCTGGCTCCGGCCGTTCGGCCGCCTGGTCTACACGATGCCGCCCTACGCCTGCACCCCCGACGACATCGCGGCCATCACCCACGCCATGGTCGCCGCCGCCACCACCACTTCCATGGCATGATCTTGCGATTTCTCGCAAATCCACCCGCCGACCAGGCATTTCCCATTTCGCGATCTTGCAGAAACTCGCACACATCGGCCCCGACGTGGGGCGTTCGCTTCGGTGATCTCGCACTTCCATCTCAAATGCAAGATCACCAAGCATAAGGGGGGCAGGTCAGCCACCCAACCTGCGCGAAACTGCAAGATCACGAAAGGTGTCCGCCCTGGTCAGCGGCGTACCATGCGAGAAACTACAAGATCACGGCAAGTTTTCGCGGGCCCACTTGAGCAGGGCCTCGCGCGCGGCCTCCTTGCCGATCACGCCTTCGTCCATGCGGATCTCCAGCATGTGGCGGTACGCCCGGCCGATGACGGGCCCCGGGGGCAGGCCGAGGATCTCCTGGATCTCGTTGCCGTCCAGCTCCGGGCGGATCTTGGCGAGTTCCTCCTCCTCGGCCAGCCGGGCGATGCGCTCCTCCAGCTGGTCGTAGGTCCGCGACAGCGCGGCCGCCTTGCGCTTGTTGCGTGTCGTGCAGTCGGCCCGGGTCAGCTTGTGCAGCCGATCCAGCAGGTGCCCCGCGTCGCGGACGTACCGCCGGACCGCGCTGTCGGTCCACTCCCCCGTGCCGTACCCGTGGAAGCGCAGGTGCAGCTCCACGAGCCGCGACACGTCGGCCACGACGTCCTTGGGGAAGCGCAGCTCGGTCAGCCGCTTCTTCGCCATCTGCGCCCCCACCACCTCGTGGTGGTGGAACGAGACCCGGCCCCCCGGTTCGTTGCGCCGGGTCTTCGGCTTGCCGATGTCGTGCAGCAGCGCGGCCCATCGCAGCACCCGGTCCGGGCCGCCGGTCTCCAGGTCGATGGCCTGCTCCAGCACGATCAACGTGTGCTCGTAGACGTCCTTGTGCCGGTGGTGCTCATCGATCTCCAGCCGGAGCTTCGGCAGCTCGGGCAGGACATGGGCGGCCAGCCCGGTCTCGACGAGCAGCGCCAGCCCGGCCCTGGGCCGGGACCCGAGCAGCAGCTTGTCCAGCTCGTCGCGGATGCGCTCCGCCGAGACGATCTCGATCCGGCCGGCCATCGCGGTCATCGCCTCGACCACCGCCGCGTCCACGCCGAAGCCGAGCTGCGCGGCGAACCTGGCGGCCCGCAGCATCCGCAGCGGGTCGTCGTCGAAGGACTGCTCGGGCCGCGCCGGTGTGCGCAGCACCTTCGCGGCGAGGTCGGGCAGCCCGCCGTAGGGGTCCACGAACTCGTGGCTCGGCAGCCTGACCGCCATCGCGTTGACCGCGAAGTCGCGCCGGGCGAGGTCGCCGTCGAGCGTGTCGCCGTACTCCACATCGGGCTTGCGCGACGCCGGATCGTACGACTCGGTGCGATATGTGGTGATCTCCAGCAGCCAGCCGCCCTTGCGTACGCCCACGGTGCCGAAATCGATGCCGATCGTCCACACCGCATCGGCCCAGTCTTTGACGATCTCCAGCACCTGCTCGGGACGGGCGTCCGTCGTCAGATCGAGATCGTTTCCGATGCGGCCGAGGAAGACGTCACGCACGGAGCCGCCGACCAGGGCCAGCTCGTGCCCGCGCGCCGCGAACAGTTCGCCGAGTTCGTCGGCCACCGGGGCGAGCCGGCGGAACAGCTCGTTGACGGCCCGCCGCTGGCTGTCGGTCAGATTTGAAGAGGACAAGGCTGGGTAGGTCCTTCGGTCACGGGACAGGTTCTCCCCCGAGTGCCCTTCGGCGTCACCCAGGGGAGACGCACACCTAGAGAGCACCTGGTCGGTTCGGGAGCGCTGGACGACACAAGGAGCACACGAGATGAAGGACGCTCTCGCGATTCACCGTCGGCTCCTCGCCCGCCAGATCCACCATGAGATCGTACGTCTTCCGCGGCCATTGACATGCGCCGACGACCTCCCCGAGATGCTCGGCGCGACTCCTGAGACATGTGTTCGCGTTTCCGTGTTCGAGGTGCCCACCCGAGGCCGGATCGATCCCGTGGCCGTGGTCGGCAGCGTGGCCGCCCACCCCACGGCGCAGGCCGTCGGCACCGTCCTGCACGCCCACGACGTGCGGCCCGCCTCGTCGTTCGTGGTGAATTCGGTGACCGACTACCCCGACCGGCTGGTCTGCCCGCTGCTGCTCCCCGACGACCTCACGGTCCTGGTCGACCAGCGGGTGGTCGACCGGCTCGACCCGGACGAGTTCGCGCACACCCCGACGGGCGAACGCCGTACCGCACTACGGATCCGGGCACTCCACCTTTTCAACCTCATATCCGGCAAGCGGGTGGACCTGGAAACACCGCGTCGGCAGGGTCTCACGAGACGGGCCAGTCCTATGCGGACGGCATAGGCCATAGCATTCTGGACGTGCGCCGTTCCTCATCGCCGGCCCGCGCATGATCCGTAAGGCCGCGCTGCTGACCCTGCTGACCGCCCTGCTCGCCCCCGCGGGCATGGCCGGTTCGGCTGCCGCGGCGAGCCCCCACGCGGCCGTCGCGGCCGCCCCGGCCCAGGCGGATCCCCTCGTCGTCGAGCAGATCACGCCGGAGATCCAACGGGAGGCCGCCACGCCCATCGCGGTCTCCGGCACCGTGACCGGGACGCCGCAGTCGTCCGTACGGGTCCGGATCCACTACTCCCCGAGCAGGCCCTTCGGGACCCGGGCCGAGCTGGCGAGCTTCCTGGGCGACCAGGGCTACCTCACGACGAGCTATCGGACGATGATCCAGGTGACCCGGCTCGACGAGTCGGGGAAGCTGCCCTTCGAGTTCAGCGTCACACCTCGGGAACTCGGCATGTTCCGCGCCGGGGTCTATCCCCTGGCCATCGAGGTGCTCGACGCCGTGACCGGCCAGCGGATCGCGATCGACCGGACGGTCCTGCCCTACGTGCCCGCCGACACCGAGCAGCTCTCGAGGGTCAGACTCGCCCTCGCCATGCCGATCGTCGACCGGCCGCACCGGGCGGACGACAGCACGTTCATGGACGACGACCTGCGCGGGTCGATCTCCTCCGGGCGCCTGGCCAACCTGCTCAAGCTGGTCCAGACGACGCACGAGACCGTGACCTGGTTCGTCGATCCCGCCCTGCTGCAGGATGTGAAGACGACGTCGGCCGGGCCGTACATGATCAAGAAGGGCGACGGAGCCCGTCGCTCGGCCGCCGACCCCGCGGCCGGCAAGTGGCTCTCCGATCTGCGCGCCGCCCTTTCCGGAAAGCCCGTGCTGGCCATGCCGTTCGGCGATCCGGACCTGGCGGCGCTGGTGCACAACCGCCTCGACGCCCCCGCGGTCGCGGCGGTGCAGCGGGGGGCGAGCGCGGCGTCTGAGCTGCTCGGCCGGGAGGTCCCGACCTCCACGACCTGGCCTGTCGGCGGACGGATCGATCGCGACACGCTCGACGAACTCGCGATGTCCGGGGTGAAGTCGGTCCTGCTGTCGGGCAACGCGTTCCTGCCGGCGCTCCCGGACGACAGCGGCACCACACAGACCGGCACGACCCAGACGGCACCGTCGAATGTCCCCTCGGCCACGACCGACGCCGCGCTGCGGGTCGACACCGTGGCCGAGACCCCGGTGACCGCGCTGCTCGCCGACCCCACGCTGAGCGAGATCCTCAGCAGCGACGTCTCCGCCCCAGGAAACGCGATGCTGGCCCGGCAGCGGTTCATCGGCGAGACCGCCATGATCGCATTCGAACAGACCGGCCAGACGGGTCAGGGGGGTCAGACCGGGCAGACCGCTGAGCAGCGGACGCAGCCGATCCGGACGATCGTGGCCGCCCCCGAGGATCGGGTCTGGAACCCCGATCCCGCGTTCGTGTCCTCCCTGATGGAGGCGGTCGCCGACGCGCCCTGGCTGCGGATGACCTCGCTCGACTCGGTGAAACCGACCCGGGCGGCCCGCTCCGATTTCAGCTACACGGACCAGGACAGGCAGGCCGAGCTGCGCCGCGCCTATCTGGGCACGGTGCGCAGGCTCGGGCAGGAAGCCGACGCGGTGTCCACGGTCACCACCAAGCACAACCAGCTCTTCCACGAGGCCATCCTGCGGCTGACCTCGGCGGCCTGGCGGAACGACCGCAAGCGGGCGCACGCCTTCGCCAAGCAGGTGGAGGGGGCGATCAACGATCGGCTGCGCAAGGTGTCGGTGATCGACACCCCCAGAGCCGTCGCGGGCACAGACGGCCAGGTGCCGGTCAGCGTGGCGAACAACCTCGACAGGAACATCACCATCAAGATCCGCGTCACCTCCGACGACGAGGCTCGGCTGGCCATCCCCGACGGCGCGTACGAGACCGACCCCATCACCGTGCTGAGCGACCGTACCCAGCTCGTGAACGTGCCGGTGACCGTGCCGAAGGGCGGTGGCGGCGAGGCGACCATCTCCGTCCAGGTCCTGACGGCGGAGGGCGGCAAGTACGGCAAGGCCGTGCACGTGACCGTGCGTGCCACCGACTACACCGGCATCGCCGTCGTCATCGTGGGCGGCGCGCTGGTGATCATGCTGGCCGCGGTCGTGCTGCGCATCCTGCGGCGGCGGTCGCGCCGGAACTTCCCGTTCGATCCCCAGGAGGGTGACGGCCCGGCGGCATCGAACGAGGCTCCTTCCGATGCCGCTCCGCCCGGTCGGGCGGAGCCCGGCCAGGCTCGGGCCGCATCGGTCGAGGTCGAGCGGGGGGACCAACCTCCGGCATAGTTTGGTGGTCGCCGAGGGCGTGCTCGGCGGCTGCTGTCCGTGGCGAGCTGAAGGAATGACATGAGCAGGATGCTCCGAGCCGGCGCGATCATGGCCGCGGGCACGATGGTCTCGCGGCTCACCGGCTTCCTGCGTACGGCACTGCTCGCGGCGGCCATCGGCACCTTCGCGCTCGGCGACGCCTACAACGCGGCCTACCAGATCCCGTACATCCTGTTCGACCTGCTGCTGCAGGGCGTGCTGAGCAGCGTGGTCGTCCCGCTGATCGTCCGGGCGCAGAAGAACGACCCCGACGGCGGGCAGGCCTTCGAGCAGCGGTTGATGACGCTGGCGGTGGTCGTGCTCGCGGGGGTCGCCCTGATCGGCGTGCTGATCGCCCATCCGATCATGGAGCTGTACGTCGCGTCGAACTGGTCGGCGCACAAGGTCGACGTGGCCGCCACGCTGGCGCGGTTCCTGCTGCCGCAGATCGCGCTCTTCGGCATCGGGGCGATGGCCGGAGCGATCCTGAATACCCGCGACAGGTTCGGCGCCCCGATGTGGGCGCCGGTGCTCAACAACATCGTGGTGATCGGCGTACTGATCGCCTACCTGAAGATCGGTACGGACGACATCGAGAAGGTGACCGACGGCGAGCTCGCGCTGCTGGGGCTCGGCACCACGGCGGGCATCGTGGCCCAGACGATCGTGCTCGTGATCGCGCTGCACCGGGTGGGCTTCCGGTTCCGGCCGCGGTTCGGCCTGCGCGACAGCGGACTCGGCCAGGCGGCCAGGACGGCCGTCTGGACGTTCGTCTTCGTCGGCGTGAACCAGCTCGGCTTCTGGGTGACGACCAAGCTCGCCACCGGCGCCGGCGACCAGGCGGAGGGGGCCGGCAACAGCGCGTACGCCTACGCGTTCCAGCTCTTCCAGCTGCCGTACGGAATCATCGCGGTGTCGGTGATCACGGCGATGCTGCCGAGGATGAGCAGGTTCGTCGCCGACGGGGACATGGACTCGGCCCGGGGGGAGTTCTCCTCGGGCGTGCGGCTGGTGTCGTCCGTGATCGTTCCGGCGAGTCTGCTGCTGCTGGTGCTCGGCCCCGCGGTCACCACGCTGATCTTCTCCTGGGGACGCATGACCACCGGGGACGCCCGATATGTCGGTTATGTTCTGATGGTCTTCGGGCTCGCGCTGGTGCCGTTCTCGATTTTCCAGCTCCTGCTGCGGGTCTTCTACAGCTTCGGCGACACCCGCACCCCGGCCGCCATCGCCGGGGTAAATGTCACCATAAACGCGACTTTAAGCCTGGTCGTGTATTTCACCCTGCCCGCGCGGTACATCGTCATCGGGATGGCGTTCTCCTTCATGGTCACGTACTTGATCGGGAGCGGGGTCGCCTGGACGCTGGCGAGCCGGAGGATCGGCGGGCTGGGCGGCCGGGAGGTGATCGCCGGCCTGTCGCGGATGTTCGTGGCGGCGATCCCCGCCGCCGCCGTCGCCCTGGCCGTACTCTGGGTGATCAGGGAGATCGTCGGGATCAACGCGGTCAGCTCGGCGGTCGTGCTCGCCGTGGGCGGCGGGGCGGGGCTGCTGCTCTACCTGCTGGCCGCCCACCGGCTGCGGGTGCCCGAGGTCGGTTCCATCATTGGACTTGTGGCGAGCCGGGTAGGACGCTAGGAGTCCTCAAACGTGATCGGCAGATCGAAGACGCCCCGGACGTCCGATTAGTTCGGTGTCTCCGATCGGGAAGGCGGGCAGGACCGGCACCCTACTAGCATGGACTGCCTAGGAATCAACCTACGGGCGGCGAGCGGAAGCGGGAAGGCGTGGGCGAAACCACCCGGCATCGGCTGATGCATGCCGATCGGCCGCGGATCAAGGCGGCCGCATGAGCATGTCCACAGTCGAACCAGGCACCCTGCTGGCTGACCGGTTCCGCCTGGAGGACCGGGTCAGCGAGTCAGGCGGCGCGACCCTCTGGAAGGCCATCGACCAGATCCTTGCCAGGCCGGTCGCCGTGCACACGTTCTCGCCGGAGTTCACCCGTGTCACGGAGGTGGTGACGGCGGCGCGGCTGGCGAGCCGTCTCACCGACCCCAGGCTCACCCAGGTCTTCGACGCGGCGGACGAGGACGGCACGGCCTATGTGGTGAGCGAGTGGGTCAGCGGGGAGTCGCTGCTCGACCTGCTGTCCAACGGGTCCCTCGAACCCGAGCGCGGCGCCGCCCTCGTGGCCGAGGCCGCCGAGGCGCTGGCCCACGCCCACGAGGCGGGGCTCACCCACCTGCGCCTCACCCCAGACCGTCTCATGTGGACCACGGGCGGCACGGTCAAGCTGCTCGGCCTCGCCGTGGACGCCGCGATCCTCGAAATGGACATGGGCGAAGACGCGGCGCGCGAGGATGCGGTGGGCCTGGGCCGGCTGCTGTACGCGGCGGTGACCGGTCACTGGCCGGGTGAAGAGGACTGCGGGCTGCCCGCAGCCCCGACCGACGACGGCAGGATCTGCACGCCCCGCCAGGTCACGGCGGGGGTGCCCGGCTATCTCGACGCCATCACCTGCCGGGCGCTGCTGCAGGAGGCCAAGCGGGGGCAGCCCCCGCTCTCGACGCCCGCCGAGGTGGCCGAGGCCCTCGCCGAGGTGCCGCGACCGACCCCCGCACCGGTCACCACGGCCCCGCCCGCGCTGAACCTGCGTTCCGAGGCGCCGGACGGGATGTCCGCCTCCCCGGCCCAGCATCAGCCGATGGGGCCGACACCCTCCTGGAACGCCGGTCCGGCGTGGAACGGCGCGCCCGCCTGGAACGGTGGGCCGCAGCAGCAGACCGGCGCCGCGAGCAAGATCCTGCTCACCGTCATCATCCTGCTGGTCATGGCGGCCGTCGGCGTCGGCGCGTGGACCGTGGGCAAGAACCTCGGCAACACGCCGAAGACCACCCACTCGGCCGAGCCGTCCCAGTCGGCCGCCACGCACAAGCCGGTGGCCGTGAAACCGGTGAGCGCGGCCGGGTTCGACCCACTGGGCGACGACAAGATCGAGAACCCTGATTTCGCCCCGCTCGCCATCGACGGCAAGTCCTCCACCGAGTGGCACACGACGAGCTACAACAGCGCCGACCTCGGCCGGCTCAAGGAGGGCGTCGGCCTGATCCTCGACATGGGCAAGCCGATCCCGATCTCCGACGTGGCGGTCTCCCTGGGCAGCGCCGCCGGCGCGAGTGTCCAGCTGAAGGTGGGCGATGCCGCCGATCTCGGGTCGCTGCAGACGGTCGCCAAGGCGGAGAACGCTTCCGGCACCGTGACGCTCACCCCGGAAAAGGCGACGACCGGTCAGTTCGTTTTGATCTGGTTTACCCGTCTTCCGCCCTATGAAGGCAAGTATCGTGGCACCATCTACGAGGTAACGGTTCATTCCCCAGGATCGGCATAGCAGGGCGTTGTGAATTCCCCACCGGACAATCCCCCAACGGCTGAGCGCGCCATCCGACCGGCGCCGTCGGACGCCGATCTGCTGGCCCGCCACATCGGCGGGGATCCGCATGCGTTCAGTGAGATCGTCAAGCGCCACCGCGACCGCATGTGGGCGGTCGCCCTGCGGACGCTCGGCGACCCCGACGAGGCGGCCGACGCCGTACAGGACGCCTTCGTCTCCGCGTACCGCAAGGCGGAGAGCTTCCGCGGCGAGGCCGCGGTCACCACCTGGCTGCATCGGATCGTGGTCAACGCGTGCCTCGACCGGATGCGCCGCAAGACGATCCGGCCGGTCGCCGACGACGAGCTGATCGAGGCGGCGGAGCGGGACGCCCCGCTGACCGACCAGGCCGGTGAGCGCGACGTGTCGCTCGAGGTCACCGCCGCGCTCAAGCTGCTGCCCGCCGACCAGCGGGCGGCCCTGGTGCTCGTGGACATGATGGGCTACTCGGTGGACGACGCCGCCGCGGTGCTCGGCGTACCCGCCGGGACGGTGAAGAGCCGCTGCGCGCGCGGTCGGGCGAAACTTGTCCCGGTTCTTGCGCATCTGCGGAACCGATCTGACTTGTCCCGCGTCTCATCCGGGAAGGGAGCAGAACTTCGTGACGGGTGACACGCACTACGACCTGGAGGTTCTCGCCGAACTGGCGGAAGGCCTCCTAGACGACGCCATGGCCCGGCGGGTCCGCGAGCATCTCGCGGTCTGCGACCCCTGTGGGGAAAGCCTGGCCGACCTGGCGTCGGTTCGCGAACTCCTGGCGGCGGTTCCGGTGCCGGCGATGCCGCTGGGCGTCGCCATGCGCATCGACCGGGCGCTGGCCGCTGAAACACCGGACTGGGACCGCCTGATGGCGGACGCGCCATGGGAGACGGCGCCTTCGACCCCGACGGCGCCGGCCCCCGAGCCGGTGCCCGCCTCCATCAGCCCGCTCCATGCCGACCGTCTCAAGGCCGACCGTCTCAAGGCCGACCCGCTCCGGGCCGACCCCGTCCCGGCGGAATCGACGGAGCCGACGCCCGTCCCGTTGGGCGTGGTCGCCGAGGACGGGACGATCGTGCCGGCCAGGCGCGGGAGGACCTCGCGACGCCGCCTGTGGGCGTTGCCGGTCTCGGTCGCCGCGGCCACCGCCGTCGTGGCCGGTGCCGCCGGGCTCGTGAACGGCATGCTCGCGGCCGGCGACACACCGGCGCGTAACACGGTGGCGCAGGGGTCGGCGAGCACCGAACCGACCAGGACCCACCATGCCGGCGCCGCCTACTCGGTCTACGCGAGCGGCTACAACTACACGAGCCAGGAGTTGCGGGGCCCACTGCTCGGCTACTTCGGCGTCGGGCCGGGCGCCGGAGGCGGCGACGACGGGCTCGACTCCTGCGTCAAGCGGTTCTCCAACCAGCTCGACCGTACGCCCATCGGCGTCGACAAGGCCTTCTACAACGGCAACGAGGCCACGATCATGGCCTTCTGGGAGGACAAGAACATCAACGCGGTCCGAGTGGTCGTCGTGGACGACAACTGCAGGAAACTCCGCCCGGAGAGCCTCGCCACCTGGCGCTGACCCCCTGCGTGATCTCGCGCTCGTGAGGTCACGCGTGGTCCGTGCCGTACGGAACGTCCCGGAGAAGCCCGCCGCACCTCGCGGCGGGCTTCTCCGTTTCCGGCGATCGCCTGCGAGGCGGGAATCGGCTGGCCCTAGGATCGGTTGACGCGAGTGCAACCTCAGGATCCCGGGAAGGCGAGTCCGTTGAGCGACGTCCGTAATGTGATCATCATCGGGTCGGGCCCGGCCGGTTATACGGCCGCCGTTTACGCGGCCCGTGCCGATCTCAAGCCGCTCGTGTTCGAGGGTTCCGTCACCGCCGGTGGCGCCCTCATGAACACCACAGACGTGGAGAACTTCCCGGGCTTCCCCGACGGGATCATGGGGCCCGACCTGATGGACAACTTCCGCAAGCAGGCGGAGCGGTTCGGGGCCGAGCTGGTGCCCGACGACGTCATCGAGGTCGACCTCACGGCCGATCCCAAGGTGGTGAAGACCTACACCGACACCTTCTACGCCAAGGCCGTGATCCTGGCCACCGGATCGGGCTACCGCGAGCTCGGCCTGGCCAACGAGAAGCGTCTGTCCGGCCGCGGCGTCTCCTGGTGCGCCACCTGTGACGGCTTCTTCTTCCGCGACCAGGACATCGTGGTCGTGGGCGGTGGCGACACGGCGATGGAGGAGGCGACCTTCCTCACCCGCTTCGCCCGGTCGGTGACCATCGTCCACCGGCGCGACACGCTGCGCGCCAGCAAGATCATGCAGGACCGTGCCTTCGCCGACAAGAAGATCCGCTTCATCTGGGACAGCGAGGTCGTCGACATTCTGGGTGAGGACCGGGTCTCCGGGGTCCGCGTGAGGAACGTGAAGACCGGTGAGGAGACCGAGCTGGACGTGGCGGGCGTCTTCATCGCCATCGGCCACGATCCGCGTACGGAACTCGTCAAGGGTCAGGTGGCGCTCGACGACCAGGGTTACATCGCCGTGGACTCGCCCAGCACCCGGACCGACGTCGACGGCGTGTTCGCGGCCGGCGACGTGGTGGACCACACCTACCGGCAGGCGATCACCGCCGCCGGGACGGGCTGTGCCGCCTCCCTCGACGCCGAGCGCTGGCTCGCCGCGCGGAGCTGACCTGCCTGTCGCCTCGCCGTACGGCAGGCCGACCGGGAATGCGGGGGCGATCCCTGCGGTTGGAACCCACCACACACATCAAGGAGAGTTACCTTGGGCGCCATCAAGAGCGTGACCGACGCAACCTTCGAGGCGGAGGTCCTCAAGAGCGACAAGCCCGTCCTCGTCGATTTCTGGGCCGAGTGGTGCGGCCCCTGCCGCCAGCTCGCCCCCATCCTGGAGGAGATCGCGACGGAGCAGGCCGAGAAGCTGACGATCGTCAAGCTGAACATCGACGAGAACCCGCGGACGCAGCGCGACTACAACGTGCTGCAGATCCCGACGATGAACGTCTACAAGGGTGGGGAGGTCGTGAGGCAGATCATCGGCGCCAAGCCGAAGGCGATGCTGCTCCGCGAGCTCGAGGACGTCCTCTGACGGGTGTCCGCCTCTCGCCGCTGTTTCCGGCGGCGACACCTTGGAAGCCCCTCTCACCGGCGGTACGGCGCCGCCGGTGAGGGGGGCTTCGTCGTGCTCACCCAGATGGCGGGTCAGGAGGTGCGGCGCGGGGACGGACGCCGAGCCCAGGCGGCCCAGCGCCACAGCCACTCCAGGGGTCCCTGCCCGTATCGGCGCAGCCACAGCGTGGACCACACCCACTGGACGGACAGGATGACGGCGGCGATCAGCACCACCCTCGTCGAGGACCAGGTGACCGGCGGATCGCCGAAGAAGCGGGCGACCGCCAGCACGAGGACGGTGGCGGTCAGGTAGTTGGTCAGCGCCATCCGGCCCAGCGGGGCGAAGACGGCGTACAGCACCGGCCGCAGCGGCGTTCTGAGCGCGAGCAGCATGCCGCATATGTACGCGCCCGCGAGCAGCAGGCCGGCCCCCGCGAGCGCGACGGCGAAGCCCGGGTCGTGCGCCGACGACGTCGACTGCCGCGACACCACGGGCACCGCCCCCGCCACCAGGGCCATGCCCAGCACGGCCGGCACCCGGGTGGAGTGCTCCATCCGGTCGATCACGCCGTAGCGGACGAGTGCCGAACCGAGCAGGAACAGCCCCGCGACCAGCACGGTCCTGTCGCCGCCGATGACCAGCGCCGTGGTGACGAGCACGGCGGCCAGTCCGGCGACGGCCCACCTCGGCAGCCAGGTCGAGGGCATCAGCACCACCAGGCCGACGACGGCGTAGGTGGACAGGATGTCGCCGTGCCACAGCAGCAGGAAGTGCGCCAGGCCGACTACGAGCAGGACGACGAGCCGGCGCAGCAAAACCAGCCGCGGACGGGCGACGCGCTTGCGTGCGGAGTCCAGCAGCAGCGAGAAACCGATGCCGAACAGCAGCGAGAAGATCGGGAAGAAGCGCTGCTCGACGAGCAGACCCAGCCACACGTCCGCCGTGCTCCCCGGCGAATCCGAAATCACGGCGACATCGCCGACGTGCGCTATCGGTTGGACGTTGGCCAGCAGGATGCCGCACAGCGCGAACCCGCGCAGGACGTCGAGCGCGGCGATCCTGGGCCGGCCGGCGGAGGTCGTCACAGGCTCTGCCGGACCATCGGGCGGCCGCCGCGACACGTGGTCGGGACCTCGGGCGACGGCACCTGAGGTGAGTGATTCCGGTGTCATGGGCTCATCGTGCGGTCCCGCCCGAGCGCCGACATCGGTCGAAAGCAGGGTTCGCGCCGTCCGTGACCGTACTTTCGGCCGGTTCAGGGCAGGGGAGAAACCTCCTAACCTGACGGCGTGAAGCTTCGGGTGCCACCGAACGGGCGGGCCGGGTTCGCGGCCGACATCGGACTCGCAGCCGTGTTCGCGGCGGCGCTCGCCTTCCAGGCGGTCCAGATCGCGGAGAGTTGGGGCGGGGGCCACTGGCGGTTCGGCTGCGCCGCCGGGGCTGTGGTATGTGTGCTCGCCCTGTCGCGGCGCCGCCATCGAACCCTGGCGGCGTTCGCGGGGCTGATCGTCGCGGCGGCCGCCATCCTGACCGCCAGGTCGGCCCGGCTGCCCGCTGAGCCCAGCCCCGCCATGGCCCTGGGCCTTGCCGTACTCGTCGGTTCGGGGGTCAGGGCGCTGCCGGCCGCCGCCGCGTGTGCCGTCGCGGCCGGAGGGCTCGCGGTGGTGGCCGGTGGGCTGTTCGCCGCCCTGACCTCCTCGTCCAACATGACGGTGCCGCTGCTGAACGGCATGGGCTGGCTCGCCGCCCTCGTGATCGGACTGTGGCCGCGGCTGCTCGACGCCCGCCGCCGGGCCGTCTCCGAGCGGGTGCGCCGCGGCGAACGCATGGAGTTGGCCAGGGAACTGCATGACCTCGTCGCCCACCACATCACCGGCATCGTGGTCCAGGCGCAGGCCGCGCGGCTCGTCGCCGGCAAGCACCCGGAGAAGCTGGACGACTCCCTCGCCGCCATCGAGACCGCGGGTTCCGATGCGCTGGCCGCGATGCGACGCGTGGTCGGCCTGCTGCGCGACACCGCCGAGGACGATGCCGCACCCGCCGCACCCGGTCCCGAACGGCTCGGCGAACTGGTCGGCCGCTTCGACGACCGCGGCGGCCCCGCCGTGCACGCGCGGTTACCCGACGACGAAGAGCAGTCGGCGTGGCCGCCCGAGGTGGCCGGCACCGTCTACCGTGTCGTACAGGAGTCGCTGACCAACATCGCCCGGCACGCTCCGCATGCCCCTACCGTCACGGTCAGCGTCACCCGGGACCGGCAGGCCATCACCGTCGAGGTGGTCGACGACGCCCCGCCGTCCCCGGCGCTGTATCCCCAGCGCGGCGGGTACGGCCTGGTCGGGATGCGCGAGCGCGTCGAGGCCCTCGGCGGCACGCTGTGCGCAGGCCCCCGTACGGCGACGGGCGCGGGCGGCGCGGCGGACGGGGCGGGCTGGTCGGTACGCGCCACCCTGCCCGTACGCGAGCGGGAGTCACGATGACGATCCGGGTTCTGCTCGCCGACGACCAGGCGATGGTGCGCGGCGGTCTGCGGCTCATTCTGGAGGACCAAGCCGACATCAGTGTGATCGCCGAGGCCTCGGACGGCGCCGAGGCGGTCGCCCTGGCCCGGCGGCTGCGCCCCGACGTGTGCCTCGTGGACATCCGAATGCCCCGTCTGGACGGCATCGAGGTCACGCGAGCCCTGGCCGGCCCGGGCGTCCGGGATCCGCTGCGGGTCGTCGTCGTCACCACCTTCGACCTCGACGAGTACGTGTACGGCGCACTGCGCGGCGGGGCCGTCGGCTTCGTCCTGAAGGATGCCGGTCCTGCCCTGCTCGTGGAGGCGGTTCGGGCCGCGAACGCCGGGGACGCCCTGATCTCGCCGGCGGTGACCCTGCGGCTGCTTCGGCACATCACGCGCTCGGGAGCGCCGTCGGACCGTGGCCGGCGGCAGCGACTCTCCCAACGGGAGACCGAGGTGGTGCTGTCCATCGCCCGGGGCCGTACCAATCAGGAGATCGCGGCCGAGCTGTTCATTTCACTGAGCACGGTGAAGAGCCATATTTCCGGCATCCAGGCCAAACTGGGGCTGCGCAACCGGGTCGAGGTCGCCGCCTGGGCCTGGGAGACCGGCCTGATGGACGCGCCGTGATGCCGGACGAGACGTGACGGCGGACGGCAGGTGGGGCCGGAGGGCTGAGAGCGCCTCAGACCGGCCGCAGGGCCCGCTCCGGTGACATCGACCCCAGCAGCCTCTCCAGGGCCACCTCGACGTCCTCACGCCATGAGACGGCCGTCTTGAGCTCCAGACGCAGCCGGGGGAAACGCAGGTGGGGCCGTACGGTCTTGAACCCGACCGACAGCAGGTATTCGGCGGGCAGCACACAGCCCGGCTGCTCCCACTTCAGGTCGCCGAAGGCCTCGATCGCGCGCACGCCGCGGCGGGTGAGGTCCTTGGCGACCCCCTGGACCAGCATCCGGCCGAGCCCGCCGCCGGAGAACTCGGGAATGATGTGCGCCGTCATCAGCAGCACGGCGTCCGAGCTCACGGGCGAGGTCGGGAACGCCACCGAGCGCGGCACGTAGAGCGGCGGGGCATAGAGCACGAAGCCGGCGGCCACCCCGTCCACATAAGCGATTTTCCCGCAGCTCCCCCATTCCAGCAGGGTCGCGGAAATCCACGCCTCTTTCTCCAGGGCGGAGTCGCCGACCTCCGTGGCGCGCTCGCCGCTCACCGGGTCGAGCTCCCAGAACACGCAGCGCCTGCACCGGCGTGGCAGGTCATCGAGGTTGTCGAGAGTGACGTTGACCAGCCGACGCGACACGTGATGCCCCAATCCCCGCCCAGGAGTCTTGCCGGAAAAGCGCACGAACACGGCGTCTCCAGCTCGCATCGTAACCCAGCGATCGGGTTCGGGCGGGGAGCCGACGCGATCGCCCCCTGTGTCCGTGTTCCGTACGTTCCCTTTTCCAAACAGGTGAATGCCGATCGTCAGGATGGGAACTCCGCACATCAGTGGCACGGGAGGGCCACCTGAGGAGCGGTTAATCGTCAACACCCTGTTGTTATCGGCGTGCCGCGTTACCGTAATCTGGATTTCTCGGCTATGTGATCGGAGGTGGACCGTGGATCAAGAGCTTGATCGCGGTCAGACGAACGCGCCCCACGGGTCGCGCATTGACGCCTATGTCGATCGGTACGCAGCCCGGGCAGCCGGGATGGTCGCCTCCGAGGTCCGAGCTCTTTTCGCCGTCGCGTCGCGGCCCGAGGTGGTCTCGCTCGCCGGCGGCATGCCGTACGTCACCGCCCTTCCCCTCGACCTGGTCGGCGAGCTGGTCGCCGACCTGGTCTCCAAGCGGGGAGCCGTCGCCCTGCAGTACGGCGGCGGCCAGGGCGATCCGGGACTGCGCGAGCAGATCTGCGAGGTCATGCGGCTCGAGGGCATCGAGGCAGGCCCCGACGACGTGGTCGTCACGGTCGGCTCGCAGCAGGCGCTCGACCTGATCACCCGCATCTTCATCGACCCGGGCGACGTGGTGCTGGCCGAGGGGCCGTCGTACGTCGGCGCGCTCGGCACGTTCAGCGCATACCAGGCCAAGGTGGTGCACCTCGCGATGGACGACCAGGGGCTCGTCCCCGAGTCCCTCGCGCAGACCATCTACGCCCTGCAGGCCGCCGGAAACCGCATCAAGTTCCTCTACACGATCCCCACCTACCAGAACCCGGCGGGCGTCACGCTCAACGAGGTGCGCCGCCGTCAGGTTCTGGAGATCTGCCGGCGGGCCGGTGTGCTCGTCGTGGAGGACAATCCGTACGGACTTCTCGGTTTCGACGGGGAGCCGCTGCGCGCGATGCGGGCGGACGACGCCGACGGCGTGGTGTACCTCGGCTCGTTCTCCAAGACCCTCGCCCCCGGCTTCCGGGTGGGCTGGGCGCTCGCTCCGCACGCGATCCGCGAGAAGCTGGTCCTGGCGATGGAGTCCGCCGTGCTGTCGCACTCGACCTTCACCCAGCTCGCGGTGGGGCAGTATCTGGCCACCCAGCCCTGGCGGGAGCAGATCAAGACGTTCCGTGAGCTGTATCGCGAGCGACGCGACGCGCTCCTCGGCTCGCTCGAGATGCTCATGCCGCCCGGCTGTTCGTGGACCCGTCCCAGTGGCGGGTTCTTCGTATGGATGACCCTTCCCGAAGGCCTCGACTCGAAGGCGCTCCTGCCGCGGGCGATCGCCGAGCGGGTCGCGTTCGTACCCGGGACGGGCTTCTACGCGGACGGCGGCGGCGCACGTCACATGCGTCTGTCGTACTGCTATCCGCAGCCCGATCGCATCCGGGAGGGCGTACGTCGTCTCGCCGGTGTGATCGAGCAGGAACTGCGTCTGCGAGACACGTTCGGCACCGGAGCCGCTCCCTCGCGCACGGGCGTCGACACGCCCGGTCCCGACCTCGCCTGAGATCCGGATCGGGTACGGCACCCGCCATCGCAGGGGCACCACACCGTCCGGGGTCACCCGGGCGGTGCGGTGTTCCGGGTGGGTGCGCCGCAAGGCGGAGGGGAGTCGATAGCGGCATTGTCGGCGTTGTCGGCGTTGTCGGCTCCCCCGGCTCGCGGAGATTCCTCGCAGGCTCGGAATCTTCGTGGTCTTCGTGGGGTGGAGCAGGCGCCGTCCCGGGCGACACGACGGGGCGAAGATCGGCGGGAGGGGCACTAGCCTGTTGAGGCTGACCGTACCCGACCCAGCAGTGAGAAAGGGCTCCTGGTGAGCGAGTCGACGATGATTCCGCATGCCGTCTCCACGCGTCCGCGCCCCACCGCTTCGGAGGCCGGAGCATGAGCGATCTCGGCCACGTGCTCATCCTCGCCGGTGGGCTCTCCTACGAGCGCGAGGTCTCGATCCGTTCCGGCCGCCGCGTGGCCGAGGCGCTCCGCGCCACAGGGGTGGACGTGGAGACACGCGACACCGACGCCGCCCTCGTGCCCGCTGTGCTGGCCGACCCGCCGGACGCCGCTTTCGTCACCCTGCACGGCGGCGCGGGGGAGGACGGGGCCATCCGGTCCGTGCTGGAACTCCTCGGCGTGCCCTACGTGGGTGCGACCCCGGACGCCTGCCACATCGCGTTCGACAAGCCGACGGCCAAGGCGGTCGTCGCTTCGTGGGGACTGAACACCCCCGCCTCGGTCGCGCTGCCCAAGGAGACCTTCCACGACCTGGGCGCGTCGGCCGTGCTCGGACGGATCGTGGAGCGCCTCGGGCTGCCGCTCTTCGTCAAGCCCTCGCGGGGCGGATCGGCCCTCGGGGCGTCCATCGTACGCAGCGCCGAGGAACTGCCGGCGGCCATGGTCGGCTGCTTCGCTTACGGAGACACGGCGCTCATCGAGAAGTACGTCCAGGGCGTCGAGGTGGCCGTCTCAGTCGTCGACCTCGGCGACGGACCCGTCGCGCTGCCGCCGGTCGAGATCGTGCCGGACCGCGGTGTCTACGACTACGCCGCGCGCTACACGGCGGGCCACACCGAGTTCTTCGCGCCCGCCCGGCTGACGGAGGAGGAGACCGAGGCCTGCGCCGCCATGGCGGTCACCGCGCACACGGCGCTCGGGCTGCGCGACATCTCCCGCACCGACCTCATCGTCGACACCACCGGCCGCCCGTACTTCCTTGAGGTGAACGTGGCGCCCGGCATGACCGAGACGTCGCTCCTGCCGATGGCCGCCGAGGCGGCCGGACGCGACCTCGGCGTCCTCTGCCGCGGCCTCCTGGAGATCGCGGCTCAGCGCGGCTGACCCGCCCGCTGTTTCACGTGAAACGCCGGGCGCTGAGAGAGCCGAGCCAATCGAAGAGCGCCGTGCCGGGTGCGGCGATGATGGATGACGCCTGCATCAGAGGATGCACTATGCGGGTCGGTCCGGGCCCGTCCATCCGCTCGGCAGGTGGAACGTCCAGCCCGGCCGCCAGGAGAACGGCCGGTCGACGAGTTCGGTGAGTGGGATCCTCTCCAAGAGGTGCTGGAGGGCCCAGCGGTTGGCCGAATGCGCGATCAGCAGGACCTTCCTGCCGTCCCACTCGGCGGCCAGATCGGCCAGGAAGTCCCGTGTCTGCTCAACCACCTCCCGGTAGCTCTGCCCGCCCGGCCACGGGTCATCGATGTGCCGGCCTCGACGCCCTTCCGCATGCTCACCGGCATGCCGTCCAGATCGCCGTAGTGGCACTCGCGGAGTCGCCGATCCCGCAGGAGCGGGACAGCAGAGCCGGCGAAGGCGATCTCAGCGGTCTGCACGGCGCGGCGCAGATCGGAGCTGAAGACGGCGGCCAGTCCATCGTCCCGGCGACGCGTGCCCAACTCGGCGGCGAGCTCGCGACCGAGCGCCGACAACTCACCGGGCAACCAGCCACTCGCGATGCCGGCCTCGTTGTGATCGCTGATCGAGTGGGTCTCATAGACGATTTCAACCGCCACTGTCTGCTCCCTTCGTCGGCACCGGCTCTCCGAGTACCCGGCCTCTGTGTTTCACGTGAAACAGCTCGACGTCTCAGGACGGTGCTCGAAAACCGTGGCCGGTCCCTCGATCCCGGCGAACGGCGGTGGACGGCGGTGGACGGCGCCGACGCCGGCTATTCGTCGGAGAGGTCGCGCATCGCGTTCGCGGCCTCGGGGGCCATCGTGCCGATGATGCGCTCCAGATCGTCGATGGTGGAGAACTCCACCACGATCCGTCCCTTACGGCGGCCGAGATCGACCTTCACCCGCGTCTCGAAGTGATCCGACAGGCGGTCGGCGAGCGTCCGCAGGGCGGGGGCGACCGGCTGCTTCGCCCTCGGTTTGCGCGGCGCCGGTCCGGCCGTCGCCTCACCCAGCGCCACGATCTCCTCGACGGTCCGGACGGACAGCCCCTCCGCGACGATCCGGCTCGCGAGCCGGTCCATGGCCGCCGGGTCGTCGAGCGTCAGCAGCGCCCGTGCGTGCCCCGCGCTGATGGTGCCGGCCGCCAGACGGAGTTGGACATTGGATGGGAGGTTCAGCAGGCGCAGGGTGTTGGTGATGTGCGAGCGAGATCTGCCGACCTTCTTGGCGAGCACCTCATGGGTAGCGCCGAAGTCGTCGAGGAGCTGTCGGTAGGCCGCCGCCTCCTCCAGAGCGTTGAGCTGCTCGCGCTGGAGGTTCTCGATGAGCGCCTCCCGCAGCATCTCATCGTCCTGAGTGCTCCGTACGATGGCCGGCACCCGATCGAGCCCGGCCAGCTTGGAGGCACGCCACCGCCGCTCTCCCATGATGAGCTCGAAGCCGTCGACCCCGATGGATCTGACGACCACCGGCTGGAGCAGGCCGACCTCCTTGATAGAAGCGGCCAACTCCTCCAGACGCTCATCGTCGAAGACATCACGGGGTTGGCGCGGGTTGGGGGAGATCGAGGTGATCGGGATCTCCTGGAAGTAGGCGCCGTCGACCGGCTTCAGGCCCGAATCCGAGGTTCTCGCGGAGGGGACGCTCGGCGTGCTCGCCGGCGCCTCCGGATCGGTGATCGGCGCCGTGGGGATGAGAGCCCCAAGTCCCTTGCCCAGTCCCCGACGTTGCTGACTCACCGCTGCTCCCTTACCCACCCGCGATACATCCGCGACATCCGCACAGAAGACGGTGCCCAGCGTCCCAGTTCATGGCTGGAACACCGGGCACTCTACGCACACCAGGAGAGGTTACCGCTGCGGAAGCTTCTTCATGAGCATCGCGGCCACAGCGTGATGCTCCGGCCTCGTCGTTTCACGTGAAACAGCCAGGCGACGCCGGCCGGATGGCGCGCCCAACGTTCACGCCGGATCAAGGGAGCGGAGCGGGAGGGAGCGAGGACCGCACGCGAAAGCCCGCGGAAGCGGGCGTCGCAGCGGACCGGAGCTTCCTCCCGGCGCAGTGACCGGGCCGCGCGTCAGGAGGTGCCCCGTGCCTCTTGGAGGTGTCCCGTGCCTCTTCACCGTGGCGACGATCGGCCCGGTGGTGCGCCCAACGTTCACCCCGAATCAAGGGAGCGGAGCGGGAGGGAGCGAGGACCGCACGCGAAAGCCCGTGGAAGCGGGCTTCGCAGCGGACCGGAGCTTCCTCCCGGCGCAGTGACCGGGCCGCACACGCGTTGTCACCCCACCAACGAAAGTTCCGCGCAGGCTCGGAATTTCCACGGGCCGGCGGTAGCGAAACTAGCTAGAGACCTCGGCCAGGGCCGCGGCGCGGTACGCGATCTCCCTGGCCGCGTCGCTGTACGCCATGGCGCCGCTGGAGCCCGGATCGTAGGTCATGACCGACTGGCCATAGCTCGGCGCCTCCGAGACGCGGACGCTCCTCGGAATGACCGAGCTGAGCACGGTGTCGCCGAAGTGCGATCGCACCTCATCGGCCACCTGAGCCGCGAGCCTCGTGCGCCCGTCGTACATCGTCAGCAGGATCGTCGAGACCGCCAGCGTCGGATTCAGATGAGCCCGCACCAGCTCGACGTTCTTCAGCAGCTGGCTGAGCCCTTCCAGGGCGTAGTACTCGCACTGGATGGGAATGAGCACCTCCTGCGCCGCCGCCATCGCGTTCACCGTGAGCAGCCCGAGGGAGGGCGGGCAGTCGATGAGGATGTAGTCGAACTCCATGGCGTCGAACGAGCCGAGCGCTCGCTTCAGCCGGGTCTCCCGCCCCACCATCGGCACCAGCTCGATCTCCGCACCGGCCAGATCGAGGGTCGCCGGCGCGCAGAAGAGGTTCGGCATCTCGGGGACCGGCTTGACGATCTCGGAGAGCGACAGGTCGTCGACGAGCACCTGGTAGACCGACGGCATCCCGGCACGATGCTCGGTGGCCAACGCCGTGGAGGCGTTGCCCTGCGGGTCAAGGTCGACCACCAGCACACGCTGTCCGTGCATGGACAGGGCCGCGGCCAGGTTCACCGCGGTGGTGGTCTTGCCCACTCCGCCTTTCTGATTGGACACGGTCATCACCCGGCACCTGGGCGGCCGCGGCCACTCCCCTTCCCTGCTTGTCGAGTAACCGACGGAAGGCGCAGCCGCCTGCGGGGATGCGGCTGTTTCACGTGAAACCACAGAACTCAGAGCCTCTCGTACCAGCGGCGAATCGTCAGAACCAAGGGGGGTCTGGGACACGGAAGTCGTCCTTTCGACCGGTGAAGCAGCGCGACCCGGCCAGCCGACGCCCGACGGACGACCTGTTGTCGCGATCTCCCAGGGTAGGGCGAGAGGACTCTCCGGCCAACCCAGACCGGCCGCCACTCCGGACGTCACCAGACCCGGCACGACGCCTCACCTCTTCCGTCGCCGCCGACCACCCGCCACGGGGGACCGTCCGGCGACCACGCGGACGAGTGTGGTCGGCGGCTCGACCCTACCGCGCCCCACCGTAACAAGCTCGACCGATCTCGCCCCAGAGGATTTCACCTGTGACCTCGCGGCCTCGATCTCCTCGGCGGCCCGTTCCCCCTTCATCGCCAGCAGTTCCCCGCCCTCGCGGAGCAGCGGCATCGACCAGGCGAGCAAACGGTCGAGTGGGGCCACCGCCCGTGCGGTCGCCACATCGAAGACTCGCTTGCGTGCCAACTCCTCGGCCCGGCCTCGAAGCACCTCGACGTTGTCGAGTCGCAGCGACTCGACGCACTCGGACAGGAAGGTGGTACGGCGCAGCAGCGGCTCCAGCAGCGTCACCCGCACATCGGGTCGGACGATCGCCAGAACCAGGCCGGGCAGCCCGGCGCCGGACCCGATGTCGACCAACGCCGCATCGGGAGGAACGGCCTCTGCCACGACCGCACAGTTCAGCAGGTGCCGGTCCCAGATCCGGGGCACCTCGCGCGGGCCCAGCAGCCCGCGTACCACACCCGGTCCGGCCAGGATCTCGGCGAACGTCCGCGCCCGCTCCATCGCCTCGCCGGGAAAGACCACCCGGGCCACCGCGGGTGCCTCCGGCAGTGGAGTCGGCTCATGCGGTTGGGGCAGCTCGGGTGGCCCAGACAGCTCGTTGCTCTCCGTCATCACTCAACTCATTCAGAAACGCTCTCGGCCAAGGGTAGTGGTCCCCTACCTGCCGATGCGTATGGACGTACAGGATGAGGAAAGCCGCCGGTCCGTTGGAGTGGACCGGCGGCTTTCCGTGGGTGCGAAGTTGTGCGTGCCGGGGATGGTGCAGGAGATGCGGTCTAGACGGGGAGAACGACCACGAACCGGTTGGGCTCCTCGCCCTCGGACTCGCTGCGCAGGCCGGCCGCCGCGACGGCGTCGTGCACGACCTTACGCTCGAACGGCGTCATCGGCTCCAGCGCCTTGGGCTCCCCGGTGCGTTTCACGTCCCCTGCGGCGGCATTTCCGATCTTCGTCAGCTCGGCGCGGCGGCGCTCACGGAAGCCGCCCACGTCGAGCATGAGCCGGGACCGCTCACCCGTACGACGGTGCACGGCGAGACGGGTCAGCTCCTGCAGTGCCTCGAGCACCTCGCCATCCGGGCCGATGAGCTCGGTTCCCTTGATGCCGACGATCGAGACCACCGCGCGGTCGCCCTCGACGTCCATGTCGATGTCGCCGTCCATGTCGGCGATGTCGAGCAGTCCCTCCAGGTAGTCGGCCGCGATCTCACCCTCCTGTTCGAGGGCTTCGATGTCGGGAGCAGGCTTGAGGGCTTCCTCAGCTTCGGTCACGTCCGGACTCTCCTTCTCCTACGACTTCTTGCTGCCGGTGCGCTTGCTGCGAGGCTGCCGCGTCGGCTGCTGGCGGATGATCTTCGGCTCGGGGGCGGGCTCCGGAGGCGCGACCTTGGGTTTGCCCAGCAGCTTGCCGAAGACGCCGTGGCTCGGTTCCGGGGTGGTGATGTTGCCCTTCTCGTCCACCACGGGCATCGGATGACGCGCGTAGAACCAGTGCTGCTGGCCGAGCGTCCACAGGTTGGTGGTCACCCAGTAGAGGATCAGACCGAGCTGGAAGTTCAGGCTGAAGATGGCGAACAGCGGCGAGACGTACATGAGGATCTTCTGCTGCTGCGCCATCGGGTTGTCCGGCATCTGGGCCATGGAGCGCCGCACGCTCTGCCGGACGGTGAGGAAGGTGGTGCACGAGCTGATGGCCACGAAGACGGCCAGCACGATCTTCGTGACGATCGGATCGGCGCCGAGCTTCTCGATGTCGGCCGCGCTGGTGAAGAAGGTCGCCGGCAGGGGAGCGCCGAACACGTGCGCCTCACGGGCGCTCTCCACGAGTTCCCTGGTCATGCCGAACACGGCGCGGTCCTCGGCGATGGCCCGCAGCACGGTGAACATCGAGATGAAGATCGGGAACTGCGCGACGACGGGCAGGCAGCCACCCAGCGGGTTGGCCCCCGCCTCCTGGTAGAGGCGCATGACCTCCTGGTTCATGCGCTGCTTGTCGTTCTTGTACCGCTTGCGCAGTTCCTGGACCTTGGGCGCGAGCTCCTGCATCTTCCGCGAGGAGCGCATCTGCTTCATGAACAGCGGGAAGATCAGCAGACGCATCAGCACGGTCAGTGTGATGATGGTCAGCGCCCAGTTCAGTCCGCTGTCGGAGGGGATGAAGAAGCTGTAACCCGCGTGGATATGGGTGATCACCCAGGCCACTGCCGTATACAGCCAGTTGAGGAATGGCAGCTCCACCGAGCTAGCTCCCTTGCGTTTCGTCGTGAGACCGGACTCGGCGTGGGGGCACCGGATCGAAACCGCCAGGATGGAACGGATGACACCGCCCGATCCGCCTGACGGTCAGCCATAGCCCGCGTACCGCACCGTGTACGGCGATCGCCTCCATGCCGTACGCGCTGCAGGACGGCTCGAACCGGCAGCGCGGTCCGAGAACCGGGCTGATGAAGGCCCGGTAGAACTTGATCAGGGCGAGCAGCACACGGGCGATCGGACCGGCAGGCCGCTCTGCCTCATCCGGCGCGACGCCCCGCGCCGGGATAGGGTGCTCCGCTGTCATGATCGTCCATCCGTCAGGGTCCGTGGTTCCGACCCACGCCGCCTGAGTAAACGATCCAGCACGACGTCGAGTTCGGCGGCCAGATGCTCGCTTCGCGCGGACGCAGCCGGTGGATTGGCCCGTACCACAAGCAGGCTACCCTGCGGGATCGCCTCCAGACGGGCCCGCATGAGGTGTCTCAGCCTGCGCCGGACCTGATTCCTGACCACGGCGCCACCGACCGCCTTGCTCACGACGAAGCCCACCAGCGGCGGCACGTCGATCTCGCGCGTCTTCAGATGCGCGACCAGCGTGGGACGACCGGCGCGTCGCCCCCGGCGGATCGCGTCGGCGAACTCGTCACCCCGTCGCATCCGCGACGCGGACGGCAGCACCAGGACTTCCCCTAAGTACGGCTGCCGCCCGTCGCTCCCGGACCGCATTCGGTTCCCGGGACCGGCGGGCGGCCTCGCGTCGTCAGACCGCCAGCTCGGCGCGGCCCTTGCGGCGGCGGGCGGCCAGAATCGCACGGCCGGCCCGGGTGCGCATGCGCAGCCGGAAGCCGTGGGTCTTCGCGCGGCGACGGTTGTTCGGCTGGTAAGTACGCTTGCTCACGGGTGGGCTCCAGGCTTCGGTTACGTCCACGGAGGTCCCGCGGACGCGCTACATTCCAAGGTCGCGGCTCGTCAAATGCGCGGGCATGCGAAAAAGCCGTCGCGTGATTAGCCGACCGGAATACGTTACGGGCCGACCTCGTGCCAGGTCAAACCAGACACTGTCAAGTCGGCTGCCGCCGACCCGGATCACCCCGCTCCTTTCCCCCTGTCGCACCGCCTTCCGCTCCGGTCACCGTGGGTCGCGGGCCACGTCTCTCGCAGCGGGAGGAACGGGAGAGAACAACCGACTACGGCAGCAACCCCGGCCCGTTAGGCTGTGGACAACGTCTTGAACGCGGGTCACGCACACCGATACTGTCGGCCCTCCGGCCGTTCCCTCTATCACTATGGATACGCCTGGGCAGAATGTGCGGGACTGTGCACATCATGTGGATCAGATGTGGATCCACACCGGGGGGTGACCGCAAACCCCGGACGGGGCGTCTGGGATCGTGGCGGACGAGCTGGGACCGCATAACGGGAGGAGTGGCCGGGCCATGGATAGCGTCGACCTCAACGCTGTATGGGCTCGGGCACTGGCGACCCTGTTCGACGAGGGGGTGTCCGGACAGCAGCGCGCCTTCCTCCAGATGACGCAGCCCTCCGGCCTGATCAACGACACCATCCTGCTGGCCGCCCCCAACGACTTCGCCAAGGAGGTCCTGGAGGTACGGCTCCGCCCGCTGATCGCGCACGCGCTCGCGCAGGAACTGGGGCAGCCGGTGCGCATCGCGGTGATGGTCGACCCCGGCGCCGCCTCCTATGGACAGAACGGTCCCGCCATGGGCCAGGTCGGTCCCGGTCCGGGTGCCGGACAGAACGGACTGCAGCCGCCTCGGCCGGCCGAATATCCACAACCCCGCCCACAGGCACAGCGGCCCCCCTTTCCCTCGGACGACTCCGTACAACGGGATGCCGGGCCGTACGGCGGACAGGACTATCCGAGTGGGCAGGACTATCCACGCGGGCAGGACTATCAGCGTGGACAGGAGTATCCACAGCGGACCGGTGGATATTCCCCCGAACCGCCGCCGAAGCCCGAGCCCCCACAGCACCGGTGGGACGTACGTGGCGGCGGCCGGGCCTCCAGTGAACCGGCCCGGCTGAACGCGAAGTACACCTTCGAGACCTTCGTCATCGGGGCCAGCAACCGGTTCGCGCACGCCGCCGCCGTCGCGGCCGCCGAATCTCCGGCCAAGGCGTACAACCCGCTGTTCATCTACGGCGACTCGGGTCTGGGGAAGACCCACCTGCTGCACGCGATCGGCCACTACGCCCAGCACCTTTATGACGGCGCCCGGGTGCGTTATGTGAGCTCCGAGGAGTTCACCAACGACTTCATCAACTCCATCCGCGACCACAAGGCGGACGGGTTCCGTGCACGCTACCGGGCGGTCGACATCCTGCTCGTGGACGACATCCAGTTCCTGGAGGGCAAGGAGCAGACCCAGGAGGAGTTCTTCCACACCTTCAACACCCTCCACAACGCCAGCAAGCAGATCGTCATCTCCAGCGACCGCGCGCCCAAGCAGCTCATGACGCTGGAGGACCGGCTGCGCAACCGCTTCGAGTGGGGCCTGATCACCGACGTCCAGCCGCCGGAGCTGGAGACCCGCATCGCGATCCTGCGCAAGAAGGCGATACAGGAGGGGCTGGCCGCGCCGCCCGACGTGCTCGAGTACATCGCCAGCCGGATCGCGACGAACATCCGGGAGCTGGAGGGGGCCCTGATCCGGGTCACCGCATTCGCCAGCCTCAATCGGCAGTCTGTGGACATACAGCTCGCCGAGGTCGTCCTCAAGGACCTGATCAGTGAGGACGCCAGCCCCGAGATCACCATCTCGCTCATCATGTCGACGACGGCCGAGTACTTCGGGGTCTCGCTCGACGACCTGTGCGGCAGCTCCCGCTCCCGGGCCCTGGTCACCGCCCGGCAGATCGCCATGTACCTGGCCCGCGAGCTCACCGACCTCTCACTCCCGAAGATCGGCCAGCAGTTCGGTGGCCGGGATCACACGACCGTGATGCACGCCGAGCGGAAGATCCGGTCGCTCATGGCCGAGCGCCGATCGATGTACAACCAGGTCAACGAGCTGACGACCCGCGTGAAGCAACGGGCACGCAACGCTTGATACACAGCCTGTGGATATCTCTGTGGATCAACGGCAGAGAGCCGTCCGCGGTGCGCTCGTGACTACTTCACTCTGACATCCCCAGGAAGACCGCCGTCCCGTGCTGGGGATAAACATGGGGAAAGCCTGGGGATTTCTTGGGGAATACCCGTGGACACCTTGGGGACGCCCTGTGCGCAGAGTTTTCCCCAGGCACAAAACGGACTCCTACCCCGTGGATAACCGGTGGAAACATCGTGGATTACTCGTGGACGACGACCCCTCCGGCTGGGGAAGCGCTGTGGGGACAGCTCGAGAGCCCACAGCGAAGGCGCCTCCATCCACTCGTCACCCACAGGGCCGGTGGATGAAAGACTGCCTCTGAGCTGCGAGAACCCGGGAAATCCACATATCCACGGTCCCTAAGAAGATGACTGGTTCCTCTCTCAATGGAGAACTCAAGAACCACAGAAGGGTCCCGGGGAGCGCCCAGGTTCTGGAGTGATCAAGACCTGGCCGAGCAGTTGCAGCGAGCAACCCGGGTTCTGGAGCACCCGGGTCCCGGGAGATGGAAGACTTGGCCAAGCACCGATACCCAGGAGGCTGATCCACCGTGATGTTCCGGATCGATCGCGACGTGCTCGCCGAGGCCGTGGCGTGGACGGCGCGCAGCCTTCCGGCCCGGCCCTCGATGCCGGTGCTGGCGGGCATGCGCCTCGAGGTCACCGACGACCAGCGGCTGAAGCTCTCCGGTTTCGACTACGAGGTCTCTGCCGAGGTGACCCTCGAGCTGCAGACCGGCGAGCAGGGGGTGGTGCTCGTCTCCGGCAAACTCCTCGCCGAGATCACTCGGGCGCTGCCCGCCCAGCCGGTCGAGCTCACCATGGACGGTTCCAAGGCGGTCGTCACCTGCGGCAGCGCGAGGTTCACCCTGTCCACCCTGCCTGTGGAGGACTATCCCTCGCTGCCCGCCATGCCGCCGGCGGCCGGTCGGGTCGGCAGCGACGTGTTCGCCTCGGCAGTCGCCCAGGTCGCCGTCGCCACGGGCAAGGACGACACGCTTCCGATGCTCACGGGCGTGCGGATGGAGATCGAGAGCGACACCGTGACCCTGGCGGCCACCGACCGCTACCGCCTGGCCGTACGAGAGCTGAAGTGGCAGCCGGAGCAGCCCGATCTCCAGGCGATCGCGATGATCCCCGGCCGTACGCTCGCCGAGACCGCCAAGGCGCTCGGTGGCACCGGCGCCGAGGTGGAGATCGCGCTCAGCTCCGTCGGCGGCACCGGCGAGGGCATGATCGGGTTCTCCAGCTCCGGCAGGCGGACCACGACCCGGCTGCTCGACCCGGAGTTCCCCAAGTATCGGTCGCTGCTGCCCACCGAGTTCTCCGCCCGCGCCGATCTGTCCACAGCGTCGTTCGTCGAGGCCGTCAAACGCGTCGCGCTGGTCGCGGAGCGCAACACCCCGGTTCGGCTGGCCTTCCACGGCGGCGAGGTGATCCTGGAGGCGGGCAGCGGCGACGAGGCCCAGGCCGTGGAGGCACTGCCGGTCGAGTTCGACGGCGACGAGATCAACATCGCGTTCAACCACCAGTACCTGCTGGAGGGGCTGGGGGCGATCGACTCGGACGTGGCCCGGCTGCAGTTCACCACGTCCACCAAGCCGGCGATCCTCACCGGCGGCAAGCCTGTGGACGAGGGCGCGGTCGAGGACTACCGCTACCTCATCATGCCGATTCGCCTGTCGAGCTGATCCGCCGGCCTGGTCTGTCGTCCGGCCGATCCGCCCGTCCCATCTGTCGGGCTGATCCCGAGGCGTACCATCGAGCCGGGGCATAGGCCCACCGCACCGGGGTACGCGTGCCTTTCGGGCGAGTTGGGATGGTTGCTGCGGCTAAGGGGTGACTGACGTGCGGATCGGCATGATCGGGCTCGGCAAGATGGGCGGGAAGATGGCCGAGCGGCTCCGCCGCGGAGGCCACGAGGTCATCGGCTACGATCGCGACCCCTCGGTCAGCGACGTCGGCGGCCTCGAAGAACTCGTCGAGAGGCTCGACGCCCCACGCGCCGTGTGGGTGATGGTCCCCGCGGGAGAACCGACGCGGGCCGTCATCGATCGGCTCGGCGAGCTGCTCACGGCCGGCGACATCGTCGTCGATGGCGGCAATTCGCACTACAAGGACGACCAGCGGCACGCGGCCGAGCTCGACGCGAAGGGCGTCGGCTTCGTCGACGTGGGCGTCAGCGGCGGCGTCTGGGGGCTCGAGTACGGCTACGCGCTCATGGCGGGCGGCGCCCCCGAGCACATCCGGCGACTCATGCCGATCTTCGAAACGCTCAAGCCGGAGGGTGAGGACGGCTTCGTCCACGCCGGCGGCGTCGGTGGCGGACACTTCGCGAAGATGGTCCACAACGGCATCGAGTACGGCATGATGCAGGCCTTCGCCGAGGGTTGGGAACTGCTGGAGACCTGCGACGAGGTCACCGACATCGTCGGGACGTTCAAGAGCTGGCGCCACGGCACGGTCATCCGCTCCTGGCTGCTCGACCTGATGGTCCGGGCGCTGGAGGAGGACCCGGAGCTGACCGAGCTGAAGGGGTACGCGGAGGACTCGGGCGAGGGCCGGTGGACGGTCCAGGCTGCGGTCGACAACGCCGTGCCCCTCCCGGCCATCACGGCCGCCCTCTACGCGCGCTTCGCCTCCCGTCAGGCCGATTCGCCGGCGATGAAGATGATCGCTGCGCTGCGCAACCAGTTCGGCGGCCACGCCGTCGCCCCGACCGCCGCCGGCATCGACGGGGCGCAGATGGGCAAGGGCGCCGACTCCCCGGGCGCCGATGTCATCCCTCCCCTTCCCTGACCCCTCCCCCCCCCCCGTGATCTTGCGAATACTCGCACATAGGATCCTCTACCTGCGACTTCACCATCCGTGATCTTGCAGAAACTGTCAAGCGTGGGCGCTGGCCAGGCAGAAGTCCTTCCGTGATCTTGCAGTTGTACGACCGCGTCTGTACGGCCGCGTCAACTGCAAGATCACGGAACTCGTCCTCCCTGGTCAACGGGAATCCATGCGAGAAACTGCAAGATCACGAAAGGTCAAGTCGCAGGTGGCAGGGCAAGCCTGCGAGTAACTGCAAGATCACGGTGAAGGTGGGGGGTGGGGCGGGCTAGCCTTACGGGCGTGCATGTGGCGAGCCTTTCCCTCACCGACTATCGGTCGTACGCCGAGGTCGAGCTCACGCTCGAGCCGGGGCCGACGGCCTTCGTCGGGCCGAACGGGCAGGGGAAGACCAATCTGGTCGAGGCGTTGGGCTACCTGGCCACCCATTCGAGTCACCGGGTCGCCACCGACGCCCCGCTCGTACGGCACGGCGCGCAACGCGCGATCATCCGGTCCGTCGTCGTCAAGGACGACCGCCGCGCGCTGATCGAGCTGGAGATCAATCCGGGCCGTGCCAACCGCGCGAGGGTGAACCGCTCCCCGGTGCCCCGGCCGCGCGAGGCGCTCGGTCTGCTGCGCACCGTGCTGTTCGCGCCCGAGGATCTCGCTCTGGTCAAGGGCGACCCCTCGGAGCGGCGCCGTTTCCTGGACGAGTTGCTCGCCGCCCGAGCTCCGCGGCTCGCCGGGGTCCGTGCCGACTACGAACGTGTGCTCAAGCAGCGGAACGCCCTGCTGCGTACCGTGGCCGCCTCCGGCGGCGGCCGGCGGCGCGGCGCACGCAGACAGGACGACGACGCGGCGTTCGCCGCCGCCGGCGCGGGGGACGTGCTCGCCACCCTCGAGATCTGGGACTCCCATCTCGTACGGCACGGCGCCGAGTTGACGGCGGCCCGCCTTGACCTGGTCAACGCGCTGCGGCCGATGGCGGCCAAGGCCTACGCCACGCTCGCTCCGTCGTCCGCCCTGGCCGACCTGGAGTACCGAAGCTCGGCGGATGAGGGAAAGTTATCCACAGATATGCCCCCATTGGGGACAAGTCGTGAGGATATCGCCGAACGGCTGCGCGCCGGCCTCGCCGAGGTGCGCCGGGCGGAGCTGGAGCGTGGCGTCACCCTGATCGGCCCGCACCGCGACGACCTTCTGCTCCAGCTCGGCGAGCTGCCCGCCCGGGGTTATGCCAGTCATGGCGAGTCCTGGTCGTTCGCGCTGGCGCTCCGGCTGGCCGCCTATGACCTGCTCCGATCGGACGGCGGTGATCCCGTGCTGATCCTCGACGACGTGTTCGCCGAGCTCGACGACCAGCGGCGCAGGCGGCTCACCGAGATCGTCGCTCCGGCGGAGCAGGTGCTCATCACCGCGGCGGTGGCGGGCGACGTGCCGCCGGAGCTCGCCGGTGCGCGCTTCGACGTGGCGGAGGGGACCGTGACCCGTGTCCGCTGAACGCCGACAGCCCGAGCCTCCTCACGGCGCGGCTTCGAATACACCCTCATCCCCCGCTTTATCCACAGGCGGTGGAAAACCATCCCCGGCGGCGGCTGAGACGACGGCGAAGGGCGCCGCGCTGGCACGGGAGAAGCTGGCGCAGGCCAAGGCGGACGCCGCCAAACGCGGGCAGCTTCCCCGTAGCGAGCCGCGCCGCCGCTCCGGCGGTCAGCGGCGGGACTCCGGCGATCCACAGCTCTTCGGCCGGGCGATCCGTGATCTGCTCGCCGACCGGGGATGGGAGCAGTCGGCGGCGATCGGCGGGGTCTTCGGCCGCTGGCGCGAGATCGTGGGTCCCGGGATGGCCGAGCACACCAGGCCCGAGAGCTTCGCGGACGGCGAGGTGGTCGTGACCGCCGACTCGACGGCCTGGGCCACGCAGGTGCGCCTGCTGGCGACGACGCTGGTCAGGCGGCTGAACGAGGAGCTCGGCGACGGCACGGTCAAGCATGTGAAGGTACGCGGTCCCGTCGGAGGTCCGCGGCCCGATGGCGGCCTGCGGGTACGCGGCTCGCGTGGGCCGCGGGACACCTACGGCTGAGCCGTACGAACAGGACGCGGAGCGCCGAGCCGTACCAAACCGAGCGGTACGAGACCGAGCCGGACACCGGGCGCGTCCGGGGCCGGAGGGCCGGACGTCGAACCGGCTCAAAATCGCCCCTGAGGCGACGACCCCCATCCCATGTGGGGGGTGCTCAAAACCATGATCGTCAAGCGACAGGGCATCACAGCGCCCGTCAATGCCCCCTGTGGTCCATCGGAACGGTAGAATGAAGCCGGACTCAAGGACACGTCCGGTTTGTCTCACCCCGGTCCAGTCATACCTGGAAACCGACTCCCCTGGGTGAGCGCATCGGGGCACTCACAACGGTGACGGGCACGGCCAGGGCAGCCAATCAAGGGTGCCCGGCGCCGCGTGTCCGCGGCAGGAGGATTTCGCACTTGTCCTACGACGCAAGCTCTATCACCGTTCTCGAGGGCCTGGAAGCGGTCCGCAAGCGCCCGGGTATGTACATCGGCTCGACGGGCGAGCGTGGCCTGCACCACCTGGTGTACGAGATCGTCGACAACGCGGTCGACGAGGCGCTGGCCGGCTACAACGACCGGATCGAGGTGACGCTGCTCGCCGACGGCGGGGTGCGCGTCTTCGACCACGGCCGCGGCATCCCGGTCGGCATAGTGGCCGCCGAGGGCCGTCCGGCCGTCGAGGTCGTGTTCACCGTGCTGCACGCGGGCGGCAAGTTCGACAGCAAGTCGTACGCCGTCTCCGGCGGCCTGCACGGCGTGGGCGCCTCGGTCGTCAACGCGCTGTCCGAGCGGCTCGAGGTCGAGGTCCGCACCGATGGGTACGTCTGGCGGCAGTCGTACGTCAAGGCCAAGACGACCGGCCCGCTCCAGAAGGGCGAGCCGACAGACGACCATGGCACGACGATCTCGTTCTGGCCCGACCCGGAGATCTTCGAGACGACCGCCTGGAACTTCGAGACGCTCTCGCGCCGGTTCCAGGAGATGGCCTTCCTCAACAAGGGCCTGACGATCCAGCTCACCGACGAGCGGCCCGAGTACATCAACGGCGCGCCCAAGGTCGTCACCTACTTCTACGAGGGCGGCCTGGCCGACTTCGTCAGCCACCTCAACTCCAAGAAGGACCCGATCCACGGCTCGGTCATCGACTTCGAGGAGCACGGCGACGGCATCTCGCTCGAGATCGCCATGCAGTGGAACGGCTCCTACACCGAGTCGATCTACACCTTCGCCAACACGATCAACACTGCCGAGGGCGGCACCCACGAGGAGGGGTTCCGCGCGGCGCTGACCAGCATCGTCAACCGCTACGCCCGGGAGCAGCGGTTCCTCAAGGAGGGCAAGGACGACAACCTCACCGGCGACGACATCCGTGAGGGTCTCGCCGCGATCATCTCGGTGAAGCTGGCCGACCCCCAGTTCGAGGGGCAGACCAAGACCAAGCTGGGCAACACCGAGGCGAAGTCGTTCGTCCAGAAGGCCTGCAACGATCACCTGCGCGACTGGTTCGAGCGCAATCCCGGCGAGGCCAAGGAGATCATCAACAAGGCGCTCCAGGCCTCCCGTGCCCGCATCGCGGCCCGGCAGGCCCGCGACCTGACCCGACGCAAGTCGCTGCTGGAGAGCGGCAGCGGGCTGCCGGGCAAACTGGCCGACTGCCAGTGGTCGGAGCCGGACAAATGCGAGCTGTTCATCGTCGAGGGCGACTCGGCCGGCGGCTCGGCGAAGGGTGGCCGCGACCCCAAGTTCCAGGCGATCCTGCCGCTCCGCGGAAAGATTCTGAACGTCGAGAAGGCGCGGATCGACAAGGTCCTCAAGAACGCCGAGGTCCAGGCGCTGATCACGGCGCTCGGCACCGGAGTGCACGAAGAGTTCGACATCGCCAAGCTCCGCTATCACAAGCTGATCCTGATGGCCGACGCCGACGTCGACGGGCAGCACATCACCACCCTGCTGCTGACGCTGCTGTTCCGGTTCATGCGCCCGCTGATCGAGGCCGGTCACGTGTACCTCTCGCAGCCGCCGCTCTACAAGATCAAGTGGGACCGCAAGGGCGAGGACGCCTCGTACGCGTACTCCGACCGCGAGCGTGACTCGATCATCGAGGACGGCATCGCGCGGGGCAAGCGCGACCCGCGGGCGCACGACGGCGTGCAGCGCTTCAAGGGTCTGGGCGAGATGAACGCCGCCCAGCTCTGGGAGACCACGATGAACCCGGAGACCCGGCTGCTCCGCCAGGTCACCCTCGATGACGCCGCCCAGGCCGACGACCTGTTCAGCGTCCTCATGGGCGAGAACGTCGAGGCCCGCAGGAACTTCATCATCGCCAATGCCCGTGACGTCCGGTTCCTCGACGTCTGAGCAGAGTGTCTGAACAGAAGGACTTTTCGTGACGGAAGTGAACACTCAGCCCGGGCCACCCGCCGATCGCATCGAGCCGGTCGACATCCAGGCCGAGATGCAGCGCAGCTACATCGACTACGCGATGTCGGTCATCGTGTCCCGTGCGCTGCCGGACGTGCGCGACGGCCTCAAGCCCGTGCACCGCCGGGTGCTGTACGCGATGTTCGACGGGGGTTACCGCCCCGATCGTGGCTACTTCAAGTGCTCGCGCATCGTCGGTGACGTCATGGGGTCCTATCACCCCCACGGCGACACCTCGATCTACGACACGGTCGTACGCCTCGCGCAGCCGTGGTCGCTGCGCTATCCGCTCGTCGACGGACAGGGCAACTTCGGCTCGCCGGGCAACGACCCCGCGGCCGCGATGCGGTACACCGAGAGCCGCCTGGCGCCGATCGCCATGGAGATGCTCCGGGACATCGACAAGGAGACCGTCGACTTCCAGCCGAACTACGACGGCCGGTCGCAGGAGCCCGTCGTCCTGCCGTCGCGGTTCCCCAACCTGCTGGTGAACGGCTCGGCCGGCATCGCGGTCGGCATGGCGACGAACATCCCGCCGCACAACCTCCGCGAGGTCGGCGAGGCCGTCAAGTGGGCGCTGGAGAACCCCGAGGCGGACGACGACGAGCTGCTGGCCGGGCTCATGGCCCGGATCAAGGGTCCAGACTTCCCCACCGCCGCGCTCATCGTGGGCCGCCGCGGCATCGAGGACGCCTACCGCACCGGCCGCGGCTCGATCATCATGCGGGCCGTCGTCGAGGTCGAGGAGGATGCCAAGGGCCGGCAGTGCCTGGTCGTCACCGAACTCCCGTACCAGGTGAACCCGGACAACCTCGCCCTCACCATCGCCGAGCTGGTCAAGGACGGCCGGATCACCGGCATCGCCGACGTACGCGACGAGACCTCCTCGCGTACGGGCCAGCGGCTGGTGATCGTGCTGAAGCGCGACGCGGTCGCCAAGGTCGTGCTGAACAACCTGTACAAGCACACCCAGCTCCAGACGACGTTCGGCGCGAACATGATCGCGCTGGTCGACGGCGTGCCCCGGACACTGCGGCTCGACCAGTTCGTCCGGCACTACGTCACGCACCAGATCGAGGTCGTCGTCCGGCGGACCCGGTTCCTGCTGCGCAAGGCCGAGGAACGCGCCCACATCCTGCGCGGCCTGCTCAGGGCACTCGACCGGATGGACGAGGTCATCGCGCTGATCAGGGGATCGGCTTCGGCGGCCGAGGCCCAGGGCGGCCTGATGACGCTGCTCGACATCGACCAGGTGCAGGCGCAGGCCATCCTGGACATGCAGCTGCGCAAGCTGGCCGCACTGGAACGCCAGCAGATCCAGGACGAGTACGACGGCCTGATGGCGCAGATCGCCGACTACAACGACATCCTCGCCTCGGAGCCGCGGCAGCGGCGGCTCGTCTCCGACGAGCTCAGCGAGGTCATCACGAAGTTCGGCGACGAGCGCAAGACGGAGATCACCGCGCACGAGGGCGACATGTCCATGGAGGACCTGATCGCCGAAGAGGACGTCGTCGTCACGATCACCCTCGGCGGCTACGCCAAGCGCACCAGCACCGATCTCTACCGGGCCCAGCGGCGCGGCGGCAAGGGAGTGCGCGGCGCCCAGCTCCGCCAGGACGACATCGTCGAGCACTTCTTCGTGACCACGACCCACCACTGGCTGCTGGCCTTCACCAACAAGGGCCGGGTCTACCGGTTCAAGGCGTACGAGCTGCCGGACGCCGGGCGTGACGCGCGCGGCCAGCATCTGGCCAACCTGCTCGCGATGCAGCCCGACGAGCATGTCATGGAGATGCTCGCCCTGCGGGACTACGACGTCGCGCCGTACCTCGTGCTCGCGACCCGCAGCGGTCTGGTGAAGAAGACCCGGCTGTCGGAGTACGACTCGCCGAGGTCCGGCGGACTCATCGCCATCAACCTGCGTGAGGACGACGAGGTGATCGCGGCCCGGCTCGTCTCGGAGCACGACGATCTCCTGCTCGTCTCAAAGAACGCGCAGTCGATCCGCTTCACCGCCTCCGACGAGGCCCTGCGCCCGATGGGCCGGGCCACCAGCGGTGTCATCGGCATGCGGTTCGTCGACGGCGACGAACTCCTGTCCATGAACGTCATCACGGGCGGCGAGGACGTGTTAATCGCCACGGAGGGCGGGTACGCGAAGCGCACCCCGGCCGAGCAGTACCCGGTGCAGGGCCGGGGCGGTAAGGGCGTGCTGACCGCGAAAATCGTCAGCTCCCGTGGCAAGCTTGTCGGAGCCGTCATGGTGCGCCCCGAGGACGAGGTCTTCGCGATCACGTCAGCGGGCGGGGTGATCCGGACCAGCGCCGGAGAGATAAAGCGCTCCGGCCGGCAGACGATGGGGGTGCGCCTGATGAACCTGGCAGAAGGGGACAGCGTCGTGGCCCTTGCCCGCAATGCCGAGTCGTTGGCGACCGAGGAAAACGGGGCAGGAGACGAGGCTGATGAATGACGGGAGGAACGGGGTTACCGGACGGGCCCACGATGGGGGTAGCGTCGCCAGAGTGGCGCGCGATGACAAAGATGTGACCCCTGGCGAGAAGGCCAAGGCCGGAGACTCCGCTGGAGACACCGTTCGTGTCCGGACCTCAGCACCGGACCAGCCGTGGAAGCAGCGTCCGCCCGCGGACGGTGCCAGAGACGGCAAGCCCGTGGGCGCGGCGGAGCCCACCGCCGCATACGCCAGACCGTCGGGCCTGCCGCCGAAGGGCCAGCCCGGTGGTTCCGCCGGGAGCGGCCCGGCCAAAGGGCCGGTCGGCTCCGGCGGTTCGCCGGGTGGTCAGTCACGTGGTCCCTCGGGTGGTCCCGCGCCGGGCCCGGCCGGCGGCCCGGGGGGTGGGGGCAACGCCGGCCCGATGAACTCCGTATCGGGGTTCCCCCGGCCGACGCCCGCTGGAGACTCCGCCCGTACCGGCCCGATGGGGGACGCCGCCGGGCTGCCCGCCGGTGGCGCCGTGAAGGGCCTGACCTTCGAGGAACGCAAGGACGCCCAGGGCATGCTGGGCGGCAAGTCGGCCAAGGACAGAAAGTCCGGCGTCCGGCCACCGCGCAAGGCCCACCTCGTGCTGCGCCGCATCGAGCCGTGGTCGGCGATGAAGTTCAGCTTCGTCGTCTCCCTGGTCTGCTTCGTCGTGCTGTTCGTGGCCGTGGCCGTGCTGTACGGGGTGCTCTCGGCGCTCGGCGTCTTCACCTCGATCACCGATGCCGTGGAGCAGTTGGCGGGTGACCAGAGCACGGGTGTCGCCATCAACATCAGCGGCTGGTTCGAGCCCATGCGCATCCTCGGTTACACCGCACTGCTCGGCGCGGTGAACGTCGTGCTCATCACCGCCCTGTCCACGCTGGGCGCGGTCATCTACAACATGTCCGCCGACCTGGTCGGCGGTGTGGAGATGACCTTCAGTGAGGCCGAATAGCCGAGTCGTGTAGGGCTACCACGAGCCGAAGCGGTAGCCCTACACGCTCGTACGGACCGGCCGGCGCCACGGGCACGGTAGGATTTACCTCGGTCGGGGAACGGATTCGCCGCCGCGGACGAGATGCGGTAACGTTCCTTGCACCGAGATGCGGGGCTATAGCTCAGACGGTTAGAGCGCTTCCCTGATAAGGAAGAGGTCCCTGGTTCGAGTCCAGGTAGCCCCACCGCGAAACCCCAGTTCAGAGGCCAGATCCCAAATCAGGGACCTGGCCTTTCGATTTTTTTGACCGTCATTCGACCGTTGCGCTGCTCAGCGCTTGCGTCGGCCGTCCCCGGTCGCCTGGACCTTCCGGAACTTCTCGGCCATCTCGCGCAGCTGGTCCTCGTCGCACTTCTCGCGGAGCTTGGGGAACTCCTCCCGCTGCTCCTGCGTGGCGTGTTCGTCCACGGCGTGCTTCAACTGCTGGAACAGGTCGTCGAAGCCGTCGGCGTCGGGACCCATTTTCTTGAGCTGCTTGAGCATTTTCTTGGCCTCGTCCTCCTCGTGCACCCGGGCCTCGGCTACGCCGCGCGCGACGTCCTTGGTCACCGGATGCACGACGCGCTCCTCGGCCTGCTCATGGATCTCCAGGAGGTGCGTGAGTTCCTCGAACGTTCTGGCCCGCTCCTCGCCCTCCGTGTGCACGACCCGGCTGAAGAGCTGGCGGATCTGCTTGTGCTGCTCCAGGATGAGGTCGACGACGTCGCCTTCCTGCTGGACCTTCACCATCGGATCTCCCTTTCATTGCTCCGGTAGTCCCCCGTACCCTGGCCCGTGGCCGTAAACGGGCAGGACCTCCGTGTCTCACCGGGTCTCGCCGCCCGCGACCACCCGATGACATGGCCTGTGGTGGCCCTCACCTGCATCAGCCGGCCCATGCCATCAGCGGCTCGATCCGTTCCGGGCGGCGCAGTGTGCCCAGGGCCTGCCGTTCGAGCTGACGCACCCGTTCCCGGGTCAGCCCGATCCGCTCGCCGATCTCCTGGAAGGTGTGCGTCCTGCCGTCACTCAGGCCATAGCGCAGGCTGACGATCAGCGCCTCCCGTTCGGGCAGCCGGTCGACCAGGGCACGGAGCTCCTCAGCCAGCGCCCGCTGCTCCAGCAGCTCCGAGGCCGGCGCGACCTGTGCGTCGGCGATCAGATCACCGAACCGCGTCTCCTCCTCACCGTCCACCGGCGTGTCCAGGCTGATCACGTCTCGGCTGACCCGGCGCAGGTCGGTGAGTTGTCCCACGGTCAGGCCCGCGGCCTCGGCGAGTTCGACGTCCGTGGGTTCACGACCCAGCCGGGTCTCAAGTTCGCGTTCCAGCCGGTTGACCTTCGTGATCTGCTCCACGACGTGGAGGGGCAGGCGGACCGGCCGGCTCTTGTCGGCCAGGCCGCGGTCGATCGCCTGTCGGATCCACCACATCGCATAGGTCGAGAACTTGTAGCCCCTGGCGTAGTCGAACTTCTCCACCGCGCGCATCAGCCCGAGGTTGCCCTCCTGGATGAGGTCCAGCATCGGCCAGCCCCGGTGGTAGTACTTCTTGGCCACCGACACCACCAGGCGCAGGTTGGCCCGGAGCATGTGGTCCCTGGCCAGTTCGCCGTCCGCTGCGGCATCCTCCAGCTCGGCACGACGTTCATCCTCGATGTCGCCGTTCTCGTCGAGCAGATGGCGGGCGTACACACCGGCCTCGATCCGCTTGGCCACGTCGACTTCCTGCTCGGCGGTGAGCAGCGGCGTCTGGCCGATCTGGTGCAGGTACTGTCCCAGGAGGTCCGGCTCGTCATAAGGCTCGTACGGCTCAGCCCTGCCCATCACGCCATCCCACCGATGAACGACAGCGGCTCGCTGTAGTGGATGGTCATAGCGCTTCACCCCAATGCCTCCCCCGTGCCCAGCCCGTTGACATCGACACGCATCGGGCGCGTACGTGTCTCACGCGCACCTTGATCGCGAGGTCCGTCGGCGGCCGTACGCCTCGGGCGTCGGCGCCGGGCAATCCCGTCCCTTCGGTGACAGGGGACGACACGGGCCTCTGAACAGCGACGACGCATCATCGACGTGGTCGAGCGGTCTTGGCGTGACCCGGGAGGCGTGCCATCTATGAATGTCGTGTGTTGTTATTGACACATGAGTGTCGCCGTTGACATACTCACGATCCAGCCACCAGAGGCATCCAGCCACAAGAGGCAAAGGAGCTTCCTCAGCGATGGACTACTCCAAGGCGCACAGCCTCGATAACGCCGAACTCGCGAAGTTCTACGAAGCCGCAGGGTTTCGTGGCCGAGTCGGATGGGGTGAGCGTCCTGCCATCCTCGTGATCGACATGGCCGGGGCATGGACCAACCCCGATGAGCAGATCGGCAGCGACCTCTCCGAGGTCGAGGACAATATCGTGAAGATCCTCGCGGAGGGCCGCCGAGCGGGCCTGCCGATCATCTTCACCACGATGGCGTGGGACCCGAGCCACAGCGAGATCGGTGAGGTGGTCAAGCGTAAGACCACCCACAGCCTGAAGATGCTCCACGGCACCGACCGGGTCGCCCTGCGACCGCAGATGGAGCGTCGCCCGCACGAACCGCTGGTCGTCAAACCGCGCGCCTCCGCCTTCTACGGCACCAACGTCGACGGCATGCTGATCTCGGCCAAGGCCGACACGGTCATCGTCGTGGGCTGCAGCACGAGCGGTTGCATCCGCGGAACCGCGGAGAGCGCGTTCAACCGCGGCTTCCACGTCATCGTTCCCAAGGAGGCCGTCGGCGACCGGTCGCTCTCGGCGCACGAGGCGAACCTGTTCGACATCGACGCTCGGTACGGCGACGTCGAGCCGGTCGAGACGGTGCTCGAGCGCCTGCGCCGGCTGCCATCGGCGGAGCACGCATAATGATCGCCACCGACGAGACGCCACTGCTCCGCGCCCGGGGGCTCAAGAAGTCCTTCGGCCATCTCGAGGCCCTGCGTGAGGGGAACCTCATCGTCAATCGTCGCGAGGTCGTGGCGATCGTCGGTGACAACGGTGCCGGGAAGAGCACGTTCATCTCCTGCATCGCAGGCGCGATCAAGCCCGACGCCGGCGAGGTGTTCCTCAACGGGAACCCGCTGGAACTCGGCTCGATCCACGCCGCGATGCGGGCCGGCATCGCGACCGTCTACCAGGACCTGGCGATGGCGCCCGACCTCTCCGTCGCCGAGAACATCTTCCTGTCCACCGAGATCCGGCGCAGAGGAATCGCGGGCAGGCTCGGGCTGATCGACCACAAGGCCATGCGGGCCCGGGCGTCGGCCCTCATGGACGAGCTCGGCATCACGACCCTCGGAGACGTGACCGCCACGGCAGGTTCACTGTCCGGAGGGCAGCGCCAGGTCGTGGCGGTGGCGCGAGCGGTGTCACGCGCCGGCGAGCTCATCATCCTCGACGAGCCGACGGCGGCGCTCGGCGCGAAGCAGTCACAGATCGTTCTCGACACGATCCACGCGATGCGCGAGCGGGGGTTCGGCGTCGTGCTCATCTCGCACGACCTGCCCCGCGTGCTCGACATCGCGGACCGGATCGTCGTGATGCGGTTCGGCCGGGTCGTGGCGGAGGTCGCTCCCAAGGGTCAGACCGTACGGCACATCGTCTCGCTCATGCTCGGGGAGCAGTCCGCAGCGGAGGAGAGCGCGGGATCATGACACTGTCGAACGTAAAGACGGACTCAGAGCCGGCACAGGAATCGTCCCGACCGAAGCCGGCGGAGCAGAGGTCCGGGCCGTGGAGCGCTCTTCTCGGTTCGAGCGCGCTGCGATCGACGACCTTCTACGTCGCCTGCGCGGTGATCGCACTTGCGTTGATCTTCGCGCTGCTCACCTCGGGGAACTTCCTCAGCACCCCCAACCTGCAATCGATCGGTAGGAACAGCGCCGGTCTGATGCTACTCGCCGTCGGGCTCGCGTTCGTCCTCGGGGCCGGTCACATCGATCTCAGCGTCGGTTCCACCCTGGTGCTGGCGTCCGTGGTCTCGGCGAAGGTCACCGTCGCACTCTCGGGGTCGGGCGGCGCCGGCTGGGCGATCACCATCGGCGCCATATGCGGTGTCCTCACCGGCGCGGGCATGGGCCTGCTCAACGGCGTGCTCGTGACCAGGCTCCGGATCAACTCCTTCGTCGTCACGCTCGGCACCATGGGCGTCGGCATCGGCCTGGCACAGGTCATCACGAACGGGTCGAACGTCATCGGCCTGCCGACGGTGATCCAGCGCAACTTCGGGGTCGCCAACTGGTTCTCGATCCCGCTCCCGCTCCTGCTCGCGCTCGTGGTGAGCCTCATCGGGGCCGGAGTGCTCACGCAGACCGCGTTCGGACGCCACACGCTGGCGACCGGATCGTCCGAGACCGGGTCGCGACGGGCCGGAGTGAAGGTGGATCGGACCACCATCGGCGTGTTCCTCATGGCCGGTACGGCGGCCGGTCTGGCCGGCTTCCTGGACATCACCAGGTTCGGCACCACCGCGATCTCCGGTCACGAGACCACGATGCTGCAGGCGCTCTCGGCAGTGATCATCGGTGGGACGAGCCTCTTCGGCGGCCGGGCATCGGTGCTCGGCGCGATGATCGCGACCTTCATCTCGACCGTTCTCCTGGCGGGCTTCGTCATGATCGGCGTCTCGTCCTTCTACCAGCGCATCGCCATCGGCGTGGTCCTGATCATCGCCGTGTGGGTGGACCGGGTCCGCCAGGCACGTGCGAACACCACCTAGCCATCACCCCCCGTAGGCACGTCGACGAATACCCACCCAGGCTTTCCGAAGGATGAACGATGCAACGACGCCGCGCAATCGCGATCCCGGCCGCCGCACTGGCCGCCGTACTGAGCATCACCGCGTGCTCAGGAGACTCTTCCGGCGGATCGGGTGACGGTCCCCTCGACATCTCCCTGCTCACCACCTACAACGGCCTGCCGTTCTATACGGCGATGCAGTGCGGAGCGCAAGACGCGGCCAAGGAGCTCGGCGGTGACATCAAGATCACTGCGGACGGGCCGTCGCGCGGCATGAACGCGGCCGACCAGATTCCCGTGCTCGAGGGCGTCGTCAACCGCAAGCCCGACGGCATGGTCTTCGTCCCCGCCGACCCGGTCGCCATGATGGCCCCGGCGCAGACCGCCATCGACGCCGGCATCCCCATGGTCACCGCGGACTCCTCGCTGCAGGACGAGATCGCGATGGCGCAGTTCCGCGGTGACAACAAGGCGGGTGGCCGGCTCGCCGCCGAGGAGCTCATCCGGCTCGTGGGCGAGCGGCGTGGGAAGGTCCTGGTGCTGGACGTACGCCCGGGCCTCCCCGTCACCAACCTCAGAGCCGAGGGGTTCATCGAGGCGGTCAAGGAGCTGAACTCGGGCCTGGAGGTCCTGGAGACGCAGTATCACGAGGACGACCCGACCAAGGCCGCCGTGATCGTGGAGAGCTCGCTGCAGTCTCACCCCGACATCGTCGGGATCTTCGGCACGTCCGAGCCGGCCAGCATGGGCGCGGCGTCCGCTCTGCAGGCACGTTCGACCGAGGACATCGCCGTCATCGCCTTCGACGCCGGCCCCTCGCTCGTGCAGGCGCTCAAGGACGGCGTCCTCGACGCGCTGGTCGCGCAGGGCTCCTACCAGATGGGATACGACGGAGTGAAGACGCTCGTGGCGCACCTCAGGGACGGAACGAAGCCGGCGTCCTTCGACAACGTCATTGATAGCGTGATCGTCACCGCGAAGAACGTCGACGATCCCGAAGTGGCGAAGATGGTGTACCCCGCCTCGTGCAGCTGACCGTCGCGACGAACGGATTCTCACAGTCGAGCGAGAAGTACGAAGGGGACCGCGTTGACAGCGTTGAGTGGCAGGATCGCGGCATCCGGCATCGGCCGCGCGACCCCGGGGCGCGTCCGGCCGGACGGCGGCGGGACGAACGCCGATCTCGACAGCGCGACCGTTTTACTTCTCACCCGACCCGCTTTCCGGCAGCGGCCCGGTGAACACGCCTCCGGACGAGGGTGCGTTCGCCGGGCCGGACCCGGGTGCCGGTCGGCCGGATCGACTCGCCTGACGGAATCGCGGCCAGGGCGGGCTTCCTGCTCTCGGGCGGCCCTTCATCCATCGGCGGATCGGCATGGACGTTAGACAGTGGACATACAGCTCAGTGGTGAACTCGACGAATCGATCGACGCGCTTCTCGAACCGCGGCAGGCACAGCTGCTGCTGATCATCGCACGCTCCGACTACCCGCTCGGCGCGCGTGAGCTCATCCGCAGGCTCGACGGCCCGGACAAGCGGCTCAGCGAATCGACGGTGAACCGGCTGCTCCGCCAGCTGGACCAGCAAGGTCTCACCGAGTCGCTGGACGGACGCGGCCGGGTGCTGTCGAAGACCGGGCGGGCCGTGGCGGCGAGGATCGCGCGAGAGGAGCGGTGGCGACGGCAGTTGGGGTCGCTGGACATCCGCAGCCTGAGCGATGTGCAGGACCTCCTGCGCGCGCGCCGCGGCATCGAACGCGAGGTGGCCAGGTCGGTCGCCCTGACCGCGACGAAGGCGGACATCGCGAGGTTGCGGCAGTCGATAGCGGCGTACGGCGAGTCGATCGACAGCGAACGCCGACGGCTGATCACGGTTGACTTCCACAAGGCGCTGACCGAGATGAGTGACAACCCCATCCTCCGCAGCGCGGCGACGGTCCTGTTCGACACCCGCTTCGACGTCTTCGAGCAGATCCTCGATGCCATGACCGCGGGGCGCGGCCGCACTCACCAGGGCCCCCACGAGCACGAAGAAGTGGTCAACGCCATAGAGCGGCACGATCCCGACGCCGCCGAGGCCGCGATGGTCGCGCACCTGAATCGGCTGTTGGACGACGCGTCGGGCGAGGTCTCGGACGTGACCCAGCGGACTATCGAGCGGCTGCTTCGGGAGCACGCCACCATGCCGGACATTCATTCGGGGAGAGATTGGTTCGATGACTAGGCAGATCGTAACGACGACCGCGGCCCTTCAGACACGACGGTGTTCGCATTCGCCGGCCAGACCGCATGACCCGGTCATCGCAACCGCCGCACTCCCCCGGGAGACGGCGTGAACGACACCTACGACACGTACGACACGATCGTCAGGAACGGGCTCGTGGTCGGGCGGACCGAGACGCGGGCGCAGGACGTGGCGATCACGGATGGTCGGATCGCCGCCCTGCTCCCGCCCGGTGCCGCGAGCGCGGCCGAGGAGATCGACGCGTCGGGGTTGTTGGTCACACCGGGCGGAATCGACACGCACACCCACGTCCGGTGGCCGCATGACGGCATCCACACCACGGACGACTTCTTCTCGGCGACCCGTGCGGCGGTCCTCGGCGGCACCACCACCATCGTGGACTTCGTGCCTCCCGGCGACGGCGACCTGCTGGGGCGCTGCCGCGATCGCGTCGACGAGGCGGCGGCCGGCGCGGTCGTCGACTTCGGCTTCCACCCCATCCTCACGTCGGCCGACGACGCCACGCTCAAGGCGATCGGCGCCGTGATCGCGGACGGGTTCACGTCCTTCAAGATGTACACGACGTACGAGGACCGGCGCGTGGACGACGGCGACGCGTGGTACCTGATGAACGCGATCGCCGCCGACGGCGGACTGCCCGGCTTCCACGCCGAGAACCACGAGCTGCTGGAGAGCGTCCTCGACCACGAGGTCCGGGCCGGACGCCTCGGCGTGGAGCACTATCCCCGAAGCAGGCCGGGACTCGCCGAGGCCGAGAGCATCCAGATGATCGCGCTGTACGCGAAGCGGATCGGCACACCGGCCTACATCTTCCACGTCTCGGGCAGCGAGGCGCTGGACGCGGTCCGTACGGCTCGCGCCGACGGGGTGCGGATGTTCGCCGAGACGTGCACGCACTACCTGACGCTCGACGACTCCTGCTTCCGCCGGCCGGACGCGTGGAAGTACATCATCTCGCCGCCGCTGCGGGGCGCCGCCGACCGCGACGACCTGTGGGCCGGCGTGACCGAGGAGGTGGTCGTCTCGGTGGGCTCCGACCACTGCGCCTACCGCCGTGACGTCAAGAACGTGCCGTCGGACGACCACCGCGCCATCCCGGCCGGTGCGCCCGGGATCGAGGCCCGGACGCCGCTGCTGTTCGCGGGCTGCGCCGCCCGCGGCCTCGGGTACGACACCTTCGCGGCCGTCTCCGCCTCTCGGGCGGCGAAGGTGCTGGGCCTCCGGCACAAGGGGGTCATCGCGCCCGGCTACGACGCGGACCTCGTCCTCTGGGACGGCGAAGCCGACTGGGACGCGGATCTCGCGGTGAAGGCGTCGTCGGAGACGTTCTCGCTGTACGACGGGATGAAGACGTCGGGCCGGCCCAGGCATGTGCTGCTCCGCGGCACGGCGGCCGTACGGGATGGACGGTTCGTGGGGCGGGCGGGCAGTGGCCGCTTCATCGCCCGGCGGCCCCGCGCGGTGACGGCATGAAGGTTCTCGTGACGGGCGGCAGCGGGACCGTCGGCCTCGGCCTCGTCGAGGCACTGCTCGCGCGCGGCGTCGAGACCGTCGTGTACGCGCTGACCCCGCCGCCGTCCGTCGCCGCCGACGAGTTCGCGGCCGTCGGCGGAGTGCGGTACGAGCAGGGTGACGTCCTCGACGGCGATCGTCTCGAACACCTCCTCCGGCGGCACGAGATCGACGTCGTCGTCCACGCCGCGGCCATGACCCCCGACGCGAAGGCCGAGCTCACGGCCGGTCCCGCGGTCATCAACGTCAACTGCGCCGGTTCGCTCACGGTCGTGATGGCGGCGAGCCGAGCCGGTGTCCGCCGTGTCGTGCAGGTCGGCTCGATCGCCGCGTACGGCACGAGCAGCATGACGGAGCCGCTCCTCGTGGAGGAGGTGACTCAGGACCGTCCCGAGACGTTGTACGAACTGTCGAAGTTCACCGCGGAGAGGGCGGTGCTCAGGGTCGGACCGGCCCTCGGGATCGAGGTCGTCTCCGCGCGTGTCGGTGACGTGTTCGGCCGGTGGGAGCATCCGACCGAGATGCGCGCCACGATGAGCGCCCCGTTCCAGGTCATGGCCCTGGCCCTCGCCGGCGGGGAGGCCCGCCTCCCGCGCCCGGGCCACAAGCCGTGGGTGTACGGCGTCGATGTCGCCGAGGCGCTCCGCCTGCTGGCGACCGCACCGGTGCTCGGACACCGTGTCTACAACGTCAGCTCACCGTTCTCCTGGGGGATCGACGACTGGTGCGCACTCGCTGCCCGCGCCTTCCCGGACTTCCGGTACCGGATCGTGGGCGAGGACGAGGGCGAGGGCGAGGGGGCGAACGTCCGCTTCTTCCATGACAACGCGCCGATGTCGTTGCAGCGGATCGAGTCCGCGGGCTACTCGGCGAAGTTCGATCTCACGCGAGCCTTCGGCGACTACCTGGAATGGGTCCGCCGCCACCGCCCCCTGCTGGAGGCCTGACAAAGATCGCCAAGCCGTGAGGCGTCCGCTGAGGAACGCTCTCTGTCTCATCACGAAGAAAGGGTGATGCTGTCATGACGACGATACGTACGACGGACAACGTCCGTGGGAGGGTCACCGACAACGAGTTCGCCCGCCGCCACGCCGGTGTGAAGGCGATCATGGAGCGGCTCGACCTCGCCGCGATGGTCGTGTGCGGACGCGACGACGAGACGGGGGTCAACCGTGGCCGGTTCCACTATGTGACCGACTTCGAGGCGCTCAACGGACAGTGGTTCGCCGTCCTGTTCCGGGACGGCGATCCGGTGATCTTCCAGCCCGCCTATGTGGGGCGCGCCTGGGCGGAGTACGCCTCGCGGATCCGCGACATCGTCGTCGCGGTGGACCAGGCGGCCGACATCGCCTCGCTGCTCAAGGAGCGGGGGGCGGCCGCCGGAAGGGTCGGCGTCGTCGGGCTGGGCGACGTCATGAAGGTCGACGACCTCAGGACCCTGGAGCGGCTGGTCCCGCAGGCCGATCTCGTGGACGCCACGGCGGAGCTGGACCAGATGATGGCCATCAAGAGCGACGAGGAGATCGGCTATCTCGAAGAGACGGCCGAGATGTGCCGGCGGGCCTTCGACGCGATGGCCGAGGCGATCCGGCCCGGTGTCACGGAGCGATTCGTCACCTCGAAGGCGTTCCAGGTCATCAAGGAGATGGGCGGGACCACCGGCTTCGTCCACGTCGCGCGCAGCGGCGGCATCCGCACCTTCCACCCGGCGACGGACGACGTCCTGGAGCAGGGTGACGTGATCGGGTTCGACCTCGAACACAAGGGCCCGTCGCACTACGGACTGGAGGTCACCCACTACTTCAGCGTCGGGCCGGCGCCCGAGGAGTACGTGCGGAAGCTGGACGCCGAGATGCGGGTGTTCACCGCGGCCCGGGACGCGCTGCGGCCCGGTGCGAACGCGGCCGAGGTGATGACCGCGATGTCGGCGGCCGCCGCCGAGTCCGGCATGCACATGGCCGGGCCCGTCGGGCTCGGTCCGGTGATGTTCCACGGTCACGGCGTGGGGCTGAACTTCTTCTGCCCGCCCTACGTGCCCGGCGACGGCCCGATCGAGGCGGGCATGGTGCTCGCCCTCCACCCGTGGACCGGACCCGAGCAGGCAGACAAGCTCGCGGTCACCGCGCTCGACACCGTCGTGGTCGGCGAGAGCGGCAGCCGGTCCCTGGTCTTCCCGACCAGGAAGCTGATCGAACTGTGAGCGCCGCGCCCCGGGTGCGGGCGCGGCACCCGGTCGTGACGGTGCGTCCGGGGAAGCGGCGGTCGAGCCAGTGGCGTACCGCCTGAGAGGTCGCCGCCCGGGCACGGGCCGGAGGGATCCGGCCCGTGCCCGGGCGGCGGGCCGGCGTCTCCGCCTCTACCTGCTGCTCGCAGCGGCGATGTCGGGTCTCTACTCCGTGGTCCTGACGCTGGTCCCCGGCCGGGTGGTGCTTTACGAGGCCGGCGCCGCCGGTGCCGGGCTGCTGCTGGCGCTGCTGGCGCTCGGCGGCCTGGCCGTGGACGTGATCGTCGGGAGGCTGGTGGCCCGCTTCGGCGCCAGGGCCGTCCTGTGGAGCGGGATCCTCGTCCTGGCGGCCGGCGCGTCGTTGCTCTTCGCCGTGCGGCACATGGCATCGCTGGTCGGGTCGGTGGCGGCGCTGGGAATCGGCCTTGGGCTGCTGGGCGCGCCCATCCTCGGGGGCCTCGCCTCGGCCGCAGCGGAGAACCAGGTGAAGGCACAGGCGCTGAACGCCGTCTGGCAACGGATCGGCGGGCTCGTCGCCGCGGTGTTCCTGGCACGGGTCCTGGTCTCCGCTGACGACTGGCTCGCCGCCGGTGCGGTCGCTCTCCTCCTCGTGACGCTGGCCGCCGCGACCGCGTCGCTTCGACGTAGTGATCAGGGACAGACCGGGCGGGCAGGCGCGGGGGAGGAGGTCCGGCGCCCAGCGGATCGCCTGGTGGCGACCGTACGAGGATCGCCCCTGCTGGGCGCGGGCGTCACGATGAACGTGGCGACGGCGATCCTGCTGATCGTCGGATCCTCTTTCTATCCGCTCGTGCTCGTCGAGATGCGGCTGCCTGAGCTGCTCGTTCCCGGACTGGTCGGGCGTGAGGCGCTCGGGATCGTCGCGGTGGTGGCCGCCAGAATGATCGGCGACCGGGCTCGGCTGGATCGTCTCTGGGTCGGCTGCGCCGTCGTCGGCACGGCGACGCTGCTCGCCATGCCGCTCGTTTCCGCACCGCTCGCCGTGGTCGTGCTCTTCTCACTCCAGGGTCCGGCCACGTCGCTCGCCATCCTGCTGGGAAACGTCAGGACGTTCGACGGGACCACCCCGCACAATCGGCTCATCGGTTACGCCGCGTGCATGGTGTCCATGCGCGTGTCGAGCATCGCGGTTCCGCTGGTTCTCGGTCTGGTCGTCGAGGTCTCGGCGCACCTGGCCATGGCGGTCGCGGGTCTCGGTCTGCTGGCCGTCGTGGTCGCGTACGTCCGGCTGGTCGTCCGCGCACGCTCCGTTCGTTCGAACGGCGGCGGCTGAGGCCGCGGCGGCCGGGGCGGACGTACCGACACGGTCCGTACCGTCCCCGGCCGCCGCGCCTCATCGGGCCGGGGCCGCAGGCCGTCGCCCGCCGAGTTGGCGGCGCGCCGTCACGTCCAGGAATCCAGCCGGATGGGGTCTTGGGGGATGAACCGCCCTGTCCGGGACCCGGCGAACTCACCGTCACGCGCGACGACCTCGCCGCGGATGAGCGTCAGCATGACCCGCCCCCGACCTGGGATGTCGCCGTACGGCTGGTAGTCGCTGCCCCACGAAGCCGGCTCGCTCGGCCACCGCCATGAGGCGTCGGGGTCGACGATGATGATGTCCGCGTCCGAGCCGACGCGGATGACGCCCTTGCGGGGGAAGAGCCCGAAGGTCTCGGCGGGATGCCGTGCGGTGACCCGGACGAAGTCGACGAGCGAGAGGCGATCGTCGGCGACCGCCCGCGACCACAGCATCGGCATCCGGACGTCGATGCCGGGCGCGCCCGCCGTCATGTTGGTGAAGTCGTCCGCTTCCGGGTGCTTGTGGTGCCGGCCGTACGCGCAGTGGTCCGATCCGACGCAGGAGAGCTCCCCGGTCTTCAGCGCGGTCCACAGGTCGTCGCGATCCCGCGTGCCGCGGATCGGCGGAGTGATGACGTACATCCACCGGTTCGTGCCTCGGTAGACCGAGTCGTCGAAGACGAGGTAGTGGGTGCAGGTCTCCCCGCGTACGGTCGTCCCCAGCTTCCTGGCCCGGCGGATGGCCTCGAGGGCGGCGCCGCCGGACACGTGGAAGATGAAGATCGGCACTCCGTGGTCACGGGCGTACAGGGACACGAGATCGATGGCCGCCTCCTCGGCGAGCCCGGGCCGCGACTGCGGGAACGCGGCGATGCCGGGACCGGCAGCGGCGACCGTGCGATCGGTGGCGTCCGCGATGAGCTCGTGGTTCTCCGCGTGGAACCCCGCCAAGCCGTCGATGTCGGCGATCGCGTCCATGATCCGGTAGATCTCGCCGTCGGTGAGGCGCATGTCCTCGTACGTCGTGAAGATCTTGAAGCAGCGCAGCCCGACCTCGGCCATCCGCGCGATGTCCGCCACGGCGACGTCGTCGGCGCCGGTCAGGATCGGCCGGAAGGAGTAGTCGGTGGCGCATCGCCCTTCGGCCTGGCGCAGCCGTCGGACCGCGGCGTCGTAGTGGCTCTCCGCCGAGGGCGGGGGAACGAAGTCCAGGATGGTGGTCGTGCCGGAGACCGCGGCCGCGGCGGTGGCCTCGGCGAACGTGTCGAGGCTGTGACCGTCGCCCACGGGCCACTGGATGTGCGTGTGGGTGTCGATGCCGCCGGGGAGGACGAAGCGGCCGCTCGCGTCGATCGTCTCCGCGGCGACGTGCGGTGTTCCCGGTGCGATGAGTGCGGCGATCCGGCCTTCGTTGATCCCGATGTCGAGCCGCACGACGTCACTG
>BCRI01000009.1 GCA_001552515.1 Sphaerimonospora mesophila NBRC 14179 = JCM 3151 | reverse complement strand
TGGGGGTGGGCGTCGGGGTGGGAGTCGGCGTCGGGGTGGGCGTCGGAGTCCCGTCGCACGACACGCCGTTCAGCGCGAAGCCGGTCGGCGCGGCCAGGCTGCCGGACCAGGTCCCCTGGAACCCGAAGTCGGCCGAGCCTCCCGTGCCCAGCGAGCCGTTCCAGGCGACGTTCGACGCCGTCACCGTCGTGCCCGACTGGCTGACCTGGGCGTTCCAGGCGTTGGTGATCTGCTGGCCGGGCCCCGTCGTCCAGGTCAGCGTCCACGAGCCGACCGCGGGGCCGAGGTTGGTGACCTTGACCTGGGCGGTGAAACCACCCGGCCACTGGTTGGTGGAGTAGTCCACATCGCACGCGGAGGCGGCCGCCGCCGTCCCGGGCACGAGCGTGACCGCGAGACCGGCCGCCAGCGCGGCGAGAGCGGCGATCACGCCGCGCCGCCCGCGTGCCGCCGTACCCGATCCCCGGGCGCGAGGAGAACCTCCCCCGAAGCCCGCGAGCCGCGGGCCACGTGTGGGACGGGAATGCGAACCGTTCATGCGTCCCTCACTTCCTCGTTCGTTTCGCGCGGTCTTCGATTCGCGCGGCACCGGCGGGTGCCGCCCCGGCTGCGTGCGTCGGGAGGCTGTCTCGCTCGGCTGTTCTGCGGGTTCGCGGGCCGCCGCCGGCCACGACCGGCCGCGGACCGCCCCGGACGCAGATCGTTCTGCGGATCCCCGCCCCCGGTCAACGGCGCCCGTCCGCCGGCTCCGCCGGCCCGTTCCGCCGCCCACGCCCTCACCGCAGCTCAGGTGGTGTCGCCGGACGCCGCGCGGGCGCGCGTGCCGTGGAACGCGAGCTGAACGTTTCACCTTTCGCCGGGCTCGGATCATTGTCAGATGTTCTCCGGCACATGGCCCTGATCCCGTCGTCCGCCGGGTGGCCGCCCCCTGGTGCCCGATGGAAACCCGTGCCACCCAATGGAAACTCTCGTAGTCTTCGCTCTGGACATACCGGGCGGAAGGAAGGAGTCCCATGGCCGGCTCAGCGCCCTGGGTCGTCGTCGGCCTCGACAACGGCGGCACCAGCAACAACGCCACGGTCCTCGACGCCTCGGGCGCCTTCCTGGTGGACCGGATGGTCGAGACGCCCAGCCTGGTGCGTGAGGGGCCCGCGGTGGCGGTCGACCGGCTCCGCCACGCCTTCGACAACGTGCTGGAGCTCACCGGCGTCGCGAGGTCGCGGGTACGCGCGGTCGGCCTGGACTCCCCCGGCCCGGCGAGCGCCGACGGGGTGATCTCTATGAAGGGTGCGACCAACTTCGTCGATCCCGGGTGGTACGGCTTCGACTTCCGTGGCGCGCTGGAGGAACGGCTCGGCCTGCCCGTCGTCTACAACAACGACGGCAACGCCGCCGCCCTGTACGCCCATCATGTGCATTTCGGCGCCGACGCGCCACGGCACTCGTCGGTGTCGGCGATCGTCGGCACCGGTCTCGGCGGCGGCGTCATCGAGTCCGGGCGGGTGGTGAAGGGCGCCGCCGGGATGGCCGGCGAGTTCGGCCACGTCCACGTCCCGATGCAGGGTCTGCTGGAGGAGGGGCAGCCGGTCCCCGTCTGCAACTGCGGTTTCAGCGGCGACGCGGAGAGCGTGGCCTCGCTGACGGGCATAGAAAAGAACCTGCTGCCGTACTGGCTCACCCGGTTCCCCGAGCACGAGCTCGCCCGGGTCGAGCCCATCGGCAAGGCGGCCAAGCTGCTGCGCGGGTACGGCGAGCACGGCGACCCGCTCGCGCTCAAGGTCTTCGAGCAGCAGGCGATGGCCATCGGCCGGCTGTTCACGATCGCGGCCAACTTCACCGACCCGGGGGCGTACTTCCTGGGCGGCGGCGTGGTGGAGGCCGCGCCGCACTTCCGGGAGTGGTTCCTCGGCAAGGTCCGCGAGCACACCCTGCTGCGGGACGAGCAGCGTCAGGTGGCCACGGTGCGACTGGTGGAGGATCGCGACATGGCGGGGGCTCGAGGCGCGGCCCTGGCCGCCCTCGCCGAGACCGCCGCCCGCTGACCGGACGCCCTCCTGGCCGCATACGCCCGGGGCTCCCCGTGCAGGCCGGCGGCGAAAGGGTACCTGCAAAAGTGGGCAAATAACCGTTATCGCCACGAGCAACCCAAGCGGCGGCGGTGGAGGATAGAAAGGTCATTTTGCGTCCGTGGGCCGCCCGGGTCGGTCACCCCGACCCGCCATGGCGCCTTGGCCATACGGGGGAGGAAGCATGACCGTGACCCAGACGACGACCCGCGGTGCACCGGCCGCGACCGCGACTCCCGCGGCGACGGAGGAAGCGGGCCGTCAGTTCAACGTGAACCTGCCGTTCGTACGCATCCAGGTGCGTCCGCCGGATCTGCGCCTTCCGCACATCGGACTGCCGCATGTGAGCCGCCAGGACGTGGGGCAGGCCGTCGGCATCGCGCGGACGTTCCTCCCGCCGCCGGAACGGCTCGCATATTACGGAGGGCTCGGCGCGCTGGCGGTGTTCGGTCTGATCGATTGGCCGGTGGCCGCGGCGATCGGCGCCGGAACGATGATCGCCCAGCGGACCCGGGCGCAGGAGCAGCGATGGTCTCCGCTGCGCGCGCCACGACTGGAGGCCCCGGCGCCACCCGGCGCCGCCGCACCGGGAGCGACCCCGGCCCCGGCGGGCGAGAAGACGGCCCGGGAGGCCGCCACGCGGGCCGCTCAGCGGGCGTCGGCGAAGGCGGAACCCAAGACCACAGGCAAGTCGGCGACCACGGCGGGGCGCACCAAGAGCACCGGAAGGTGACGTAACAGACGGACCAGAGGGGCCGGACGGACCGGATCGACCCGGTCCGCCCGGCCGCGCACACCCCATCGGGACGACGTACGGATGGACGAGAAGGCCCTCCCCCATCGCTCGGAGACGGTGATCGAAATCCGATCTCCGGCGCGTTATGCAGTGTTCACCGTACGGTAACCTCACCTACGCCCATATGCGAGGTTTCTGCGTCATGCTCCCATTGCACGCAGCTTCGTCCTAATAAGGTGTCTCATGTCTGACTTCATCGCCGCCGTTCTCGCCAAGGCGGCCCTGATGCTCCTGGAAGCGCTGATCATGCGACTCGTCCAGGCTCTCGTGACGTCAAGCCTCCGGGTCGACTTCGCCCAGACGGCCTGAGCCCGTCTTCCCCGGCCACGACGCCCCGTCCCGGGGGCGCCGTACGGGAACACCCCCCGACACCGGCGTCCCTCGCCCCCTCCGCCGTCCGGGATCCCCACGCCGCCTGATCACCCGGCGAGAACCGGGGAGAACCGGGGAGACGGGGCAGGAGCGGCGATAGGGCGGGTCAGTCGGTGAACGCGTCCTTCACCTTGCCGGCGGCGTCCTTCACCTTCTCACCGGCCTGCTTGATCTTGCTCTCGCTCTGCTCGGCCCGGCCGCGGGCCTCCAGCCGTTCGTCGTCGGTGGCCCTGCCCATCCCCTCCTTGGCCATGCCGCCGACCTCTTCGGCCTTGTTGCGGAACTTGTCCTCGGTACTCATGATCCGTTCCTCCTCATCACGGCTCGGCGATGAAAAGGACCCCTTGCCGTACCGGAAGGACCTAAACGCGGGCGCCCATCAGGTGAGGGAGGTCACTCCCCGCCCGCCAATCAGAAACCCCCAAATCGGGAAGAAGGGGATGAGTTGGGCGTAGCCTGGCCTTAGATCCGCACTCGGAAGGATGGTGTGCAAGATGCCGCATAGCGCCGATATCGGAACACACCCCGACATCATGGAACTGCGGGCCCGCTACGAGGCCGCGGCCGCGAACCCCGCGGCGCAGCTGACCGACGGTCTCACCCTGTTGAGCGGCCTCTACCTCGCGCTCTCACCATGGATCGTCGGATTCCAGAACCGCCCGATCGCCGTCAACAACCTGGTCACGGGCCTCGTGATCGCGATGCTGGCGCTCGCCTACAGCTCGGCGTTCGGCCGCACCCACGGCATCTCCTGGATCGCACCCGTGATCGGGTTGTGGACCATCATCGCCCCGTGGGTCATCCGGGGCGGGGCGAACACCGCGGGGACGATCGCGAACAACGTCGTCACCGGTGCGATCATCCTGGCCCTCGGCCTGGCGACCATGCGCTTCGGCATGCTGGGACGAACCCGGCCCGCGGAGTTCCACGCACCCACCGCCGAACACTGAACGGCGCGGCCTGATCGGAGCTCGTCGGTGTGCTGAGGCGTTCGCCGCCGGCGACGCAGCTCGGCGGGCCGGCGCCCAATCGGACAACAGGACAAATCTCCGGACATGGCGTACGGTCGGATTCGGTCATACCTATTAGACGGATATGACCGCCTGAAGTGCCGACAGATGGGGGTACCTTGCCCAGCTCCACTGCCTTCGTCGCCACCGAATCCGCCGAGCGATACGCGAAGCAGCTCGCCTCCCACCTCGGCCGGAAGCTCGAGGTCGAGGAACTGCCGGACGGGGTCCGGCGCCTGGCCTTCGCCAAGGGCACGGCGGTGCTGACCCCGGAGCCGGAGCGGCTCGTGATGCGGGCCGAGGCGGAAGACGCCGAGTCGCTCGCCGTCGTGGAGGACGTGGTCGGCCGCCACCTCGAGCGGTTCGGCCAGCGCAACGAGCTGGTCGTGACCTGGCAGCGGGATGATGCCTGACGGTGCGGCGGGTTAACCTCGGCTCGACATCCCGAGGACTCGACATCCCGAGGAGAGGACGCCGCCGATGACGCTGACAGCCCCCGTCGCGAGCCCAGTGGACTTCGCCGCCCACGGCGACTACACGGTCAAGGCCGCCACCCGTCCCGACGGCTCCTTCGTCCGCCCGCTCTACCGTTTCCAGGGCCGGATCAGCGCCGACGGAAGGAGCGGCTTCCCCGCCGAGCCCGGCCGCTACCACCTCTACGTGTCGCTCGCCTGCCCGTGGGCGCACCGGTCGGTGATCGTGCGGTCGCTCCTGGGGCTGGAGGACGTCGTGACCATGTCCGTCGTCGACCCCGTCCGGGACGGCCGCGGCTGGGCCTTCCGCCACGGCCCGGGTCACGGCCCCGACGAGGTCAACGGCTTCCGGCTGCTCCGGGAGGCGTACGAGGCGACCGAGCCGGGGTACGACGGCCACGTGTCGGTGCCGGTGCTGTGGGACCGCGTGACCGGCCGGATCGTCAGCAACAACTTCCCCGACATCAGCATCGACCTGGCCACCCGGTTCGGCGCCTGGGCGACACCCGGCGTCGATCTCTATCCGGCGGCGCTGCGCGGCGAGATCGACGCGCTGAACGAGCGTGTCTACACGACCGTGAACAACGGGGTGTACCGGTGCGGGTTCGCCGAGAGCCAGGAGGCGTACGACACGGCCGTGACAGCGCTGTTCGCCATGCTCGACGAGCTCGACGAGCGCCTGGCGGGCCGCCGCTACCTGTTCGGCGACCGCATCACCGAGGCGGACGTGCGGCTGTGGGTGACGCTCGCCCGTTTCGACGCGGTCTACTTCGGCCATTTCAAGGCCAACCTCCGCCGCCTGGCCGACCATCCGAACCTGTGGGGTTACGCGCGCGACCTCTACCGGATCCCGGCCTTCGGCGGCACGACGGACTTCGACCACATCAAGCGCCACTACTACGGCACCCACCCGCGGATCAATCCGTCGCGGATCGTCCCGGCCGGGCCCCTGATCGACTGGACCACCCCGCACGGCAGGGACGTACGGTAGCCCCGGGAATAGTTGAACCTTCAACTTTGCTGCAACGGGCACCGATCCGGCTTGACGGCTCAACTGCGGAAGGACCCGGAATGGCGAGAATGCCCACCCTGTACCTCAGTCACGGAGCGCCGCCACTGGCGGACGACGCCCTGTGGAAGCGGCAGCTCGCCGGCTGGTCGGCCGAGCTGCCCCGGCCGGAGTCGATCCTGATGGTCTCGGCGCACTGGGAGGACGCCCCGCTCACGCTGGGCGCCACCCGGACCGTCCCGCTCGTGTACGACTTCTGGGGCTTTCCGGACAGGTACTTCGAGGTCCGCTACCCCGCGCCGGGAGCCCCCGCGCTCGCCGAGGAGGTGCGCAGGCTGCTCGGCTCGGCCGGACATCCGACCCACGACGACCCCGAGCGCGGCCTCGACCACGGCGCTTACGTGCCGCTCGTCGAGATGTATCCGGCGGCGGACGTCCCCGTCCTGCAGGTCTCCATGCCCACGCTCGACTCCCGCGAGCTGTTCCGGCTCGGCCGTGACCTGGCGCCGCTCAGGGACCAGGGCGTACTGATCGTCGGCAGCGGCTTCACCACCCACAACCTGCGGCTGGCCGACTACACCAACTCCAAGCCGGTGCCCTCCTGGTCGGCGGAGTTCGACGACTGGATCGACCGGGCGATCGCCGCGCGGGACGTCGACGCCGTCCTCGACTTCCTGCACAAGGCCCCGGCCGCCCGGCTCGCCCACCCCCGCACCGAGCATTTCGCCCCGCTCTTCGTCGCCCTCGGCGCCGCCGTCGACGACCTGGCCGAGCAGCGCTCGGTCATCGACGGCTTCTGGTACGGCCTGGCCAAGCGATCGTTCCAGTTCAACTGACCGACGTCCCGGGAGCTACGTGAGCCGGAGGGCCGCGTCGGCCACGGCCGTGCGCAGTTCCCTGATGCCGGGCCGTCCCCGCACCGGGTGGACGTTGTTGGTGAGCAGCACGACCGTGAGACGGCGCCCGGGATCGACGACCAGCGACGTGCCGGTGAAGCCGGAGTGGCCGAAGGCGTCGGTCAGCGGCCCGACGATCGCCGGGTCGCCGATCCGCATGGCGAGCCCCTGCCGATAGACCGCGCCGGGCACCGCGTGGTCGCGGACCATCTCGGCGACCAGGTCCGGGGGCACGGCTCCGACGCCGCCGGTCCGCAGCGCCTCGCCGAACCGCAGCAGGTCTCCGGCCGTGGAGAACAGCCCGGCGTGCCCGGTGACACCGCCGAGCGCGTGCGCGGTCTCGTCGTGCACCTCTCCCCTGACGCAGCCGCTCCCCCGGTCGGCCTTGTACTCGGTGGCGACGGTCCTGGGCAGCAGCGACGGGCCGGGGCGGTAGAGGGTGTCGGCGAGGCCGAGCGGGCCGGTGATCCGCTCCCGGACGAGGATGTCGAGCGGCGCACCGCCCGCGATCTCGGCGACCCGCCCGGCCGTGATCATTCCGACGTCGGAGTAGAGGTGCGCTCCCGGCGGCCGCTCCGCTGGGGTGGACAGCACCAGCTCCCAGCGGAGCCTGACGGGCTCCCGCTCCACGCGGCGGCTCGCCGGCAGGCCCGAGGTGTGGGTGAGCAGGTGCCGGAGGGTGATCTGCGGGCGCTCGCCGTAGTGCCTCGGCAGCCATGTGGCGACCGGTTCGTCCAGGTCCACCCGTCCCTCCGCGACCAGGGACAGCAGCACCAGCGCGGTGAACGGCTTGGTGATCGAGGCGATGTCGAAGACGGAGCCGAGCGTGACCGGCGGCCGGTCCGCCGAGATCCGCTCGGAGGCGTCGGCGTAGCGGACCGCCTCGCCGACGGCGCAGGCCGCAGCCGTCCGGCCGTCCACGGCGATCGTCGCGACGGCCGCCGACGCGACCGCGGGCACGGCGGCCCGCAGGATCTGCTCAAGCATCGCCGCGCGCGCCCGGGGCCGCGCCCGCCAGCGCGGGGGCCAGCCGGTCGCCGTACGCCGCGAGCAGCGCCCGAGCGTCGTCGGCGGCCAGCCCTCGCTTGATCATCACCACCGCGGTCTTCACGTCGCGCCCGGCGTCCTCCAGGACCTCGCGGGCGGCGGGGACGCCGGCTCCGGTGATGTCGGCGACGATGCGCGCGGCCCGGTCGACGAGCTTGGCGTTGCTCGCCACCACGTCGACCATGTAGTTCCCGTACGTCCTGCCGGACCTGATCATCGTGATCGTGGAGATCATGTTGAGGACCAGCTTCTGGGCGGTGCCGGCCTTGAGCCGGGTCGATCCCGCGACCACCTCGGGCCCGACGATCACCTCGATGGGGTGGTCGGCCGCGCCGGTCAGCGGGGTGGCGGCGTTGCAGGCCAGGCCCACGGTCAGCGCGCCGACGCGGCGTGCCTCCCGGACCGCGGCCACGACGTAGGGCGCGCGCCCGCTCGCCGAGATCCCGACGACGGAATCGCCGGGGCCGACGCCCTTCTCCCCGATCACCGCGGCGCCCGCGGCCGCGTCGTCCTCGGCTCCCTCGACGGCACGCAGCAGCGCGGCCTCGCCGCCCGCGATGACGCCCTGCACCAGTTCGGGATCGGTGCCGAAGGTCGGCGGGCACTCCGAGGCGTCGAGCACCGCGATCCGCCCCGAGGTCCCGGCGCCCACGTAGAACAGGCGGCCGCCGCGGATCATGCGCTCGGCGATGCCGTCGATCGCGGCGGAGATCGCCGGTACGGCACGGCCCACCGCGACCGGCACCGTGGCGTCGGCCGCGTTCATGAGACGGGCGATGTCCTCGGTCGGCAGCGTGTCGATCCCGCTGTAGCGGGGATCGCTCTGTTCGGTGGCGAGAGTGGCGAGTGATTCCGTGGTGGAATTCGTCATGGAATTCGGCATCGGTTCCGTCATGATGGCCTCAGATTCGGAGAGCTCTGTCCAGATGACTGGCGTTCGTACCGGCCTGGAGCAACTGGTCGCAGGCCGTACCCGTGGCGAGCGGGCCCTGAGCGGGCGGATCGGGCTCGTCACCAACCCCACCGGAGTCCTGCCCGATCTGACTCCGTCCGCACCGGCGCTGCTGCGCGCGGGTTTCCGGGTGACCGCGCTGTTCAGCCCGGAGCACGGGCTGCGCGGCACCGGCCAGGCGGGCTCCGGCGAGAGCGGGGACGACGGCGTGGCCGACCCCGCCACCGGCCTGCCCGTGTTCGACACCTACCAGCGGACCGGCGCGGCCCTCGACGAGCTGGTGGCGTCGGCCGGGGTGGACGTCCTCGCGTTCGACATGAGCGATGTGGGCGCCCGCTTCTACACCTACGTGTGGACGATGCACGATCTCATGGGCGCGGCGGCCCGCGTGGGGCTGCCGTTCGCCGTGCTCGACCGGCCCAACCCCATCGGCGGGGCGGTGAGCGAGGGCCCGCCGCTCGACCCCGCCTTCGCGAGCTTCGTCGGCCGCGCCCCGCTGCCCATCCGGCACGGCCTCACCGCCGGGGAGATCGCCCGGTTCGCCAACCGCGAGATCGGCGCCGAGCTGACGGTGGTCCCCCTGGCCGGCTGGCGGCGCGAGCGGTACTTCGACGAGACCGGGCTGCCGTGGGTGATGCCCTCGGTGAACATGCCGACACCGGACACCGCGCTGGTCTATCCGGGGACCGGCCTGTTCGAGGGGACGAACGTGTCCGAGGGCCGCGGCACGACCCGGCCGTTCGAGCTGATCGGCGCGCCGTACGTGGACGGGCGCTTCGCCGAGGCGCTCAACGCGCTCGGCCTGCCCGGCGTCCGGTTCCGCGACACGTGGTTCGCCCCGGTCTTCGGCAAGCACGCGGGCACGCCCGTGCGCGGCGTCCAGCTGCACGTCACCGACCGTACGGCGCTGCGGCCGGTGTTCACGGGCGTGTCCATGCTGCACGTGCTGCGCACGCTCCATCCGGACGATTTCACCTGCGAGCCGTTCCTGGACCTGCTGTGGGGTGCCGACTCGCTGCGCCTGGCCCTGACCGCCGGCCGGGATCCGCGCGATCTGTGCGGTCCGCCCGGCCGGCCCGGCGATCACGCCGAGCTGATGTACGCGTAGCTCCACGGCCCGTCACCGTCAGCCGAGCAGGCGGCGGTAGAGCCAGAAGACCCGCTCGACCCGCGCGGCCACCGCCCGCGAGTAGAAGCGGATCGGGCCCACCCAGCCGATCTGCGCGCTGCGCTGCCCGGCCGCCGCCTGGTCGGCGAGGCACCGTCGCAGCAGCACCCGGCCCACGCCGAGCCCGCGTGCCGCCTCGGCCGTGCCCATCGGGCCGAACCACATCGGCCGGCTGCCCCACGCGGCGAAGCCCAGGATCTCCCCGTCCCGCTCGGCGTAGTGGCAGCCTTCCGCCTGCTCGGCCTCCCAGGCCCACGCGTCGTTCCACTGCCGCCGCACGAAGTCGGCGACCGCCGTACGCTCCCCCGCCGCAGCCGGACGTACGGCGACGCCGGCGGCGGCCAGCCGGGCCAGGTCGGCCGCGTCCTCCGCCTCGGCGGAGACCGGCAGGTCGGCGGTCATGTTCCAGGCGATCCGGTAGCGCTCGTAGCCGAGGCTCTCGGCGAGGCAGGCCGCCGGGGTGTAGCGCACGTCGATGCCCGGCCAGCCGTAGCAGGGCGGGTTCCCGGCGAAGCGCGCCTCGGTCGCGCCCTGCGCGCGCAGCCACTCCTCGGCGGCGGTCACGAGCGCGCGGCCGACGCCCCGGCCCTGCGCGCCGGGGTGGACGGCGAGCAGGTCCACATGACCGGCCACGCCGCCTCCGTCGACGGCGCCGCCGACGGAGGCGAGCACCACGCCGTCCAGGTCCGGGGTGGCCAGGGCGGTCCACCGGCGCCCCCCGGGCGGGTCGGCGAGCCGCCGCACGACCAGCGGCGCCTCCTCGGCGTCCGCCCACAGCGCGGCCGCAGCGATCTCGGCCACGCCGGCGGCGTCCGGCCGCACCGAATCGACCCTTACCGAGCCCCGGCCGCTCATCCGCGCGCTCCCGTGTCCGCTTCCGTGCCTGTTCTCTGCTCCGTGCCCGGCTCCGCGCGGTTCACCGCGTCCACGGGGATCACGCTGCGGACCCGGGGATGGAGGCAGGCGTGCTCCTGGAGGGTCGTGCCGTCGTGGCTCAGCGTGGGCCGCCGCTCGACGCACAGCTGAGTGGCGAACGGACAGCGGGGCGCGAACAGGCAGCCCTCGTCGCTCCCGCCCGGGTCGAGCGCCTCCGTCGGCACGACCCGCTCCGCCCCGGGCAGCTCCAGCCCGTGCAGGACCGGGGTGGCCGACAGCAGCGACTGGGTGTACGGATGCACCGGCCGGGTGATGATCGTCTCGGTCGGCCCGCGCTCGACGACCTGGCCCCGGTAGAGCACGTACAGCTCGCTGTCGTCTCCGATGTAGCGTGCGGTGGCGATGTCGTGGGTGATGAACAGCACGCCGACGCCGAGCCGTACGCGCAGGTCCTTGAGCAGTGCGAGGATGCCGAGCCGCAGCGACACGTCGATCATCGACACGGCCTCGTCGGCGACCAGCACCTCGGGGTCCATCGTCAGCGCCCGGGCGATCACCACGCGCTGGCGCATGCCGCCCGACAGCTGGTGCGGATATCTCGGCAGCACGTAACCGGGGTCGATGCCGACCAGGGAGAGCAGCTCCGTCGCCCGCGCGTCCACCCACGACCTCGGCCGGCCGGTCTGCTTCGCGCGCAGCGCCAGCGGCGCCTCCAGCGTCTGGTGGATGGTCCTGGTGGGGTTGAGCGCCGAGTAGGGGTCCTGGTGGATGAGCTGGATCCGGCGGAAGTACGGCTGCCGCCGCCGGTGGCCGAGCCCGGACATCGGCACGCCGTCGATGACGATCTCACCGGAGTCGTAGGTCTCCAGCCCGGCGATGATCCGGCCGAGCGTGGTCTTGCCGCAGCCGGACTCCCCGATGAACGACACCGCTCCGCCCGCCTCGACGGCGAAGTCCACCCCGCGAAGCGCCCGGACCTCGCGCGCGCCGAGCACGCTCCCGCGCTGTTTGAAGGTCTTGGTGATGCCGGTTCCGGTGATCAAGCGAACTCCTTACGACGGGCGGCCGTGAGCCGCCGGTCGGCGTCCTCCGCCGCGGCGTGGCAGGCGACCGTCCTGCCGTCACGGGTCAGCGCGACGGGCTCGACGGTGTCGCAGACGTCCATCCGCCGGTCGCAGCGCTCGCGGAACACGCACCCGGCGGCCGGGAGGGTCCCGAGCGTGGGGGGCCGTCCCGGCAGCGCCCGCGCCTCGCCGATGTCCCCCGACAGGCGCGGAATCGCCCGGATCAGGCCCTGGGTGTACGGGTGCCGGGGGTCGCCGAGCACCTCCTTGACCGGGCCGTGCTCGACCACGCGCCCGCCGTACATCACGGCGAGGTCGTCGGCGACCTCGGCGACCGCGCCGACGTCGTGGGTGATGACGAGGGTGGTGAGCCCCCGCTCGTCGTGGACCTCGCGGACGATCCGCAGGATCGTCGCCTGCGTGATCATGTCGAGGGCCGTGGTCGGCTCGTCGAGCACGACGACCCTGGCGTTGAGCACGAGCGCGAGCATGATGCCGACGCGCTGGCGCATGCCGCCCGACAGTTCGTGCTGGTAGGAGTCGAGCACGCGGGCGCCGTCCATGCCCATGCGGGCCAGCAGGTCCTTCGCGTCGCGTACGAGCGCGCGCAGGTCCGCCACGCCGTGGGAGCGGCCGAGGTCGAGCAGCTGCTTGCCGATCGTCTTGAGCGGGTTGAGCGAGTTCTGCGCGGCCTGGAAGACGTACCCGACGTGCCGGCCGCGGGCCCGCCGCAGCTCCTCGCCGCCGAGCTCGACCACGTCGCCGAGGCCGTCGATCTCGACGCTGCCCGCCGCGATCCTGCCGGGCGGCTGCACGGCGTTGAGCAGGCACAGCGCGAGCGTCGACTTGCCCGAGCCGGACTCGCCGACGACACCGGTGATCGTGCCGGGCGCGAGCGTGAGGTCGACGTTCGAGACGGCGGGCAGCTCGCCCATCGGGGTCTTGTAGACGACGGTGAGGCCGCGCACGCGGACGCCCGGCGCCGAATGCGCGTGGGAGGTCGGTGCGGTCGGATCGGGGGACATGGCTACTCCTCCCGCAGGCGGGGGTTGAAGATCTCGTCCATGGCGTCGACGATGAGCACGATGCCCAGCGTCAGCAGCAGGATCGCGAGCAGCGGAGCCATCAGGTACGGCAGCGCCGCCGGGGTGGTGAGCGCCCCGCCGTTGAACACGGCCAGGTTCAGCATCACGCCCCAGTTGTTCGACTCGAACGGCAGGACGCCGAGGAAGAACAGGCCGACCTGGGCGTAGACGGCGCCGGTGACGGCGATCAGCATGTTCATCGCGATGTAGGGGGCCATGCTGGGCAGCAGTTCCCGGCCGATGATGTGGGTCGTGGGCAGGCCGAGCCCGCGCGCGGCCTCGATGAACCCACGCTCGCGCAGCGACAGGGTCTGGGACCGTACGGCACGGGCCACCCCGCCCCAGCCCAGCAGACCGAGCACCAGACCCATCTCCAGCGGACTCTCGAACTTCCACACGGTGGACAGCACGAGCAGCAGCGGCAGGCCGGGGATCGCCAGGTTGACGTCGGTGATCCGCATGAGCACGGTGTCCCAGCGGCCGCGCCGGAAGCCGGCGAACAGGCCGATGAGCGTGCCGAGCGCGACCGTGATGACCGCGGTCGCCAGGCCGGTGAGCAGCACGTAGCGTGCTCCCGTGACGACCAGCGCGAGCACGTCGGTGCCCTCGAAGTCGGTGCCGAACGGATGCCGCAGGCTGGGCGGGGCGTAGAGGGCCTCGTCGTCCCTGGGCAGGTGCTCGGGGTAGAGCAGCGGCCCGGCCACGCCCATCACGGCGAAGCCGGCGACGATGACGACCCCCAGCATCCGGCTCGGCTTGCGGCGCAGCACCCGCCACACCCCGCGCCAGAAGTTGCGGCGCAGTGTCGCCCGGGTGACGCCCGGCGGGCCGCCGGGGGCCGACTGGAGGCCGGCCGCCTCCTGAGCGTTGATCATGATGCTCATGCCGACCCTCCGCTCCTGACCCGGGGGTCGATGGCCGTGTAGAGCAGGTCGGCGACGATGTTGGCGACGACGATGCCGATCGTGATCACCAGGAACGTGCCGCCCATCAGCGCGTAGTCACGGCTGCTGATGCTGCCGACCAGCAGCAGCCCGAGCCCGGGGTAGTTGAAGATCTGCTCGATGAAGATCGACCCGCCGAACAGCATGCCGATCGACAGGGCGAGGATCGTGAACAGCGGGAGGATCGCGTTGCGCGCGATGTAGCGGAACACGATCCCGCGCTTGAGGCCGCGAAGCTCGGCGGCGAGGATGAAGTCGTCGCCGAGCACGGCGACCACGTTCGACTTCATGGCGAGGATCCAGCCGCCGTAGCTGGCCAGCGTGTACGTCACGACCGGCAGCACGGCGTGGTGCGCCAGCGAGCCGAGGTATCCGGGGTTGAGCCCGGGCACGTGCTCGACGTCGACCGGGCCGCCCGACGGCATGATCGGCCACAGCGTCGCGAAGATCGCGGTGAGCAGCAGGCCGATGACGTAGACCGGCACGCCGTGCAGCAGCGAACCCGACAGCGCGAGCACGTCGCCGAGCCGGCCCGACCGCTTGATCGCCGCGTAGACGCCCATGATGACGCCGAGCAGGAAGCTCAGCAGCGTGCCGGCCAGCACCGGCAGCACGGTCCACCGGGCCGCCGAGCCGATCAGCGTGGTCACCTCGACGCCCGGCGTGCTGAGCGAGCGGCCGAGGTCGAAGTGGAGCAGCGAGTTCATGTACCCCAGGTACTGCTCCCACAGGCTGCCCGTGGGCAGGAAGCCGTACAGCACGGCCGTGGCCCGCTCGGCCTGCTCGGGCGACATGCCCTTCTGGATCAGGCTCTCGTACTGACCGCGCACCGGGTCTCCCGGGATCTCCCGGATGATGACGAAGCTGATCGTGGCGACGACCCAGATCATGACCAGGCCACGTGCGACGTGGCCCGCCACGCGCCGGACGACCGCCTTCGGCGACGCCGACGAGGTCGGCGATGTCTTCGACCGGGCGCGTACCCGGAGCGTTGCCGTCATACCTGCCTCTTCTTGATCATCCCGAGTTGCATCCACACGCCCGACGACAGCCGCAGCGCGTCGTGGTCGTCCGGCGGGAAGGCCGTGTACCGGGAGGTGTTCGCGAACTGGGTGTTGACGTAGTCCCAGAGCTGGATGACCGGCAGTTGCTCGTTGGTCAGCCGGGCGAGGACACCGACGATGCGCTTGCGCTCCTCCGGGCCGGTGTAGCTGAGCCTGCTGGTCAGCTCGCCCGGGTTCACCGTGCCGTCGGCTCCCGCCTCGACGGTCTCCGGGCCGCCCATCCAGTTGCCCTGGGTGCCCGGGGGCACGTGCGACAGCCGGCCGCCGAACATCTGCCAGCCGTTCGCCTGGCCGTACAACCGCTGGAAGATGTTGTACGGCGACGGCCCCAGCCCGATCAGCCAGAACGCGACGTCGTACTTGCCGTCCGCCAGTTCTCCAAGATAGAGGGTGTAGTCGGCTGCGGTGACCACGGTGGCGTCGATGCCGTGGTCGCCGAGCTGGCTGCTGATCGACTTGGCCGCGGCCACCCAGTCGGAGAACGAGGCGGGGACGTGGATCCGCACCTTCCACGGCTTGCCGCCGGGCAGGGCCCACCGGCCGTTCCGCTTGGTCATCCCGGCGGCCCGCAGCTCGGCCTCGGCCTTGGCCGCGTCCACGCGGTAGGGGTCGAGCCGGTCGAACCCGCCGTCCAGCCAGGCCCTGGCGGCCTTGGCGTGGATGCCCGAGGTGGTCACGGCGGGCGTGCCGCCCTCGGGGGAGGCGATCTTCGTGACCTGGGCGCGGTCGATCAGATAGGCCAGCGCCCGCCGCACGTGCACGTTGTCGTACGGCTTGTGCGACTGGTTGAACGCCATCGAGGTGGCCACGGGCGAGTAGCCCTTGATCACCTTGCTGCCGCCGGCCGCGCGGATGCGCTCCATCACGGCGGAGGGCACCGACGTGAACGGGGCGTTGTCGAGCTTGCCGGCGATCAGGTAGTTCCAGATCTGCTCGTTGCCGGTGTAGTTGAGCACCTTCACCTTGTCCGGCACGATCGCGGCGCTGTCGTAGAAGTAGGGGTTGCGCTTCAGCAGCGCGGCGCCGGGGTTCACCCGCTCCAGCACGAACGGCCCGGCGGACACGTCACGCTCGGGGGTGAAGGCGATGACCTTCTCGGCGAGCCCGGTGATCTCGGCCTTGGCCGTCTCGGCCGCCGGGCCCGCGCCGTCCTGGGCGACCTTCAGCGTCTGCCAGAAGTCGGAGGGCAGCAGCCCGCCGAAGACGTGGGCGGGCACGACGACGGTCGACAGCAGGTTGCTGAGGAACATCCCGCTGCGGTTCGCGCCCTGGGTGATCTTGATGGTCTTCGCGTCGACGACCTGGATGTCGGCCGCCGCGCCCGCCGCCCTGGGGTCGAGCGCGTACGCCGTGCCGCCCTGGGTGTAGGCCAGCCCGATCGAGACTCTGACGTCCTCGCTGGTCACCGGCTTGCCATCGGACCACCTGGCGTCCGGCTGCAGGTGGATGACGACCTCCGACTGGTCGGGCGTCGTGGTCCAGCTGTCGGCCAGTCCGGGGTAGAACCGGTTGGGATCGACCGGGTCGTTCTTCGGCCAGGCGAGCGCCATCCCGTTGTAGCCGGCGAAGACCGACCCCACGGGGTTGAACGGATTGATCGGCGCGCTGGCGTTGATCTGCTTGCTGCCGTCGATCGTGGTGTAGACACCGCCGCCCGCCGTCTGGGCGGCCTCCGTGGTCCCGGTAGTGCCGCAGGCGGTGGCGGTGGCGAACGTCGCCAGAGCCACGATCGCTGCGAGTCGCTTCATGGGCTGCTCCTGGTTCCCGATTGCCTGGACGATACGGGCGCTCCAGCGGCGACGTCAATTTTTTCCGCCCGGGCAGCAAGGTACGGAGTTAATTTTTACCGAGCTGGTTTACCTGGGAATATGTCGCGCGAGATCGTCCACGTTGATCGTTCAGAAACCGATCGAGCACCGCCTTCGTCGCCCGCAGCGCCCCGTCCGACGCTTCGAAGGCACGCTGGGCGACACCCACGAAGACGCAGTCGACGATCAGCAGCTGGCTGATGCGGCTCGCCAGCGCCCCCGGCCGGAAGGCCGTCTCCCGGCCGGCCGAGACCAGCACGTGATCGGCCGTGGCCGCCAGCGTCGACCGCGGGTTGTTGGTGATCGCCACGGTCGCGGCGCCGGCCGCGCGCGCCGTCCGCATCGGTTCGAGCACGTCGGGCGTCTCCCCGCTGCAGCTCACCCCGACGGAGACGTCCCCCGCGCCGGACAGCGCGGCCCCCGTCAGCGCCAGGTGCACGTCGGTGAAGGCGTGACAGTGCACCCCGATCCGCAGCAGCTTCTGCGCCATGTCGGCGGCCACCAGGCCGGAGGCGCCCACGCCGTACACACTGACCCGCCGGGCCCGCGTCAGCGCCTCGACCACCGCGCCGAGCCGCGCCGAGTCGAGCTGCGCCGCCGTGTCCGCGAGCGCGTCGGACTCGGCCCGCGTCACCTTCGCGATGACGTCGGCCAGCGGGTCGTCCGGCGCCAGGTCGCCGGGCACGAGCCGGTCCGGCCGCTCGCGCGCCGAGGCGGCGGCCAGCGCCAGGCGGAGCTGGGAGTATCCGGTGAAGCCCAGGGCCCGGGCGGTCCTGACGATCGTGGCCTGGCTGGTGCCCGAGGCCGTGCTCAGCTCGGTGATCGTGCTGCCCGCCACCATCGCCGGGTCGTCCAGGATGAGCCTGGCGACGGACCTACCGGCGGGCGTGAGCGACGGCAGCACCGCGCGTACGGTGGCCACCAGGCTGCCCGGACGGCCGGAGGCCCGCTGGGACGCGCCGGAGGTCTCCGGGGACGAGTCGGGGCGCGCGCTCATGGAACTCCTTCGCCAGACGGCTCTGTGCAGGGTGGATTTCAGGGGGACCGGTCACGACGCCGGTGCGTCGCCGGTCAGCCGGCGGGCGGCGGCGCGCATCGAGGCGGCCGAGTCGCCGTGCGTGGCAAGGTACACCGCCCCGGCGGGCGGTCCCGGCACCCCGGTCTCCACCACCACCGTGTCCGGGCGTGCCCGTACGGCTTCCGCGACCAGGCGCCGCATCCAGGCGTGCCGCACCGCGTCGTGGACGGCGAGCACGACCGGCCGCCCGGCCGCAGCCGCGAGATCGGGCAGGCCGTCCCCCTCGCCGATCTCGGCCCGCAGCGTCCCCGGGAGGATCTCGGCGATCGCCGCGGCCAGGCCCGCCCTGCGGGATCCTACGGTAGGCCCGACCGCCTCGGTCAGCCGGGCCGATATCTGGACGACCAGCGGCGCCGCCCGCAGCACCGGCCGGGCCGCCGCACCGGTCATGCGCAGCGCCGCCGCGGCCGCGGCCTCTCCCAGCCCCTCGTCGGCGTCGGCGGCGGCCGCGGCGCGGGCGTTCGCCTGGGCGGCGTGCCAGCGGGCGAGGCGGCGCACCCGGCCCGCCGCCTGCGCCAGCCGTTCCTCGGCGAGCCTGCCCTCCCGGACCGCCTCGACGATGGCGTCGCGCAGTTCGTACACGCTCTCGCCACCGGGCGAGGACCGGCCCACGCAGATCGCGTCGACCCCGGCGGCCAGGGCCCGTACGGCGATCTCGCCGGGCTCGTGGAGCGCGGCGACCGCCCGCATCTCGATCGCGTCGGTCACCAGCATGCCCTCGAAGCCGAGCTCATCGCGCAGCAGCCCGGTCAACACGGCGCGGCTCAGCGTGGCGGGCACCTCGTCGAGGGCCGGCACGAGCAGATGCCCGCACATGATCGCCTGGACCCCCGCCTCGATCGCGGCGCGAAACGGCGGCAGATCACGCAGGTCGAGCACCTCGCGCGGCGCCTCGACGGTGGGCAGTTCCAGGTGGGAGTCGCTGCGGGTGGCGCCGTGACCGGGGAAGTGCTTGGCGCAGGCCGCCACCCCGGCGCCCTGCAGCCCGTTGATCCAGGCCACGGCGTGCCGGGAGACCTCCTCGGGGTCCGCCCCGAAGGAGCGGATGCCGATGACCGGGTTGAGCTGATCGGCGTTCACGTCCACCACGGGGGCGTAGTCGAGCGTGATGCCGGCTGCGCCGACGAGCCGGCCGATCTGGCGGGCCACCCGCTCGGTCAGCCGGACGTCGCCGGCCACGCCCAGCGCGAGGTTCCCCGGCCAGGAGCTGCCGGTGCCCGCCTCCAGCCGGGTGACCGTGCCGCCCTCCTCGTCGACCGCGACGATCGCCTCGGGGTTGTCCGCGCGCAGCGCCGCGCTGAGTTCGGCCGTCTGCGCCGGATCGGCGATGTTGCGGGCGAACAGCACCACCCCGCCCAGGCCCTCGGCCAGCGCCCTCCGCAGCCAGTCGGGCGGAGCCGTGCCCTCGAAGCCGGGCTGGAGCACGGTCATCGCGAGCCGGCCCAGCTCGCCCGCCGACCCCGCCGAGCCGTCCGCTCGCTGCCCGATCTTCGCTATTAGTGATGTATGCTGCGATCTGTCCGTTTTTCGGCCACTCATCGCGCCCCCTATGAGCCGAGCCGCTGTGCGATGAGCCTGCGGTGGGCGTCCAGGGCGCGCGGATCGCCTGCCGGCAGGGCGGCCCGGAGCGCGAGAGCGGCGGCCCCCGCCGCGCCGTCGCCGGCGAGCAGCCAGCCGCCCGAAGCGGGGTCCGCACCGGCCTGCTCCCCCAGCTCGGCGCGCACCAGTCCGGCCAGCACCGTCGGCTCGGTCAGCAGGGATCCGGCCAGCACGAGCGGGCCCGACGCCGGGAGATCGGTTCCGTTCGCGCGCGGCGGCGGTTCGGAGCGTACGGCACGTGCCGTACGGCACAGCAGCGCGGCGCCCTCCCGGAGGATCTCCCGCGCCACCGGGTCCCCGTTCGCGGCGGCGGCGTCGGTCATCGGCGCGAGCGTGGCGAGCCAGGCCGGACCGGACTCGGCCACACGGGCGTAGACGGCCGCGACGATCGTCCGGGCCAGCTCGGCGGAGTCCCGCCGGTCCCGGTCCCCCGTTCCTTCGCCGAGGATCGCGGCCGCGACGTCGTCGACCAGCGCCGTGGGCGCGGCGCGGCCGTCGAGGGCGGTCAGCGCGGCGGCGACGGCACGCCTGCCGATCCACACCCCCGACCCTTCGTCGCCCAGCAGCCAGCCCCAGCCGTCGGCACGCCGTACGACCCGCCAGTCGTGGACGTGGGCGCCGACCGCGCCGGTGCCGGCCACCAGGACGGTCCCGTCCGGCCGCGTGGTCGTACCCGTGAACGCGACGAGCATGTCCGGGACCACCGTGGGACGGCCGGGCAGTCCGGCCTCCTTCCAGGCGCGTTCCGCCAGCCCGCCCATGGCCTCGGCGCCGGCCAGGCCGAAGACTCCCCCGGCCACGCGCGAATGGTCGAGGCCGTCCAGCGCGGCGAGCAGCGCGGCCAGCAGGTTGGCGGCCGGATCGGCGACGGAGACGGCGTTCGCGCCTCCGGCGCGTCCGCGTCCGGCGATCTCCCCACTCTGGCGGGCGACGACACACCGCGTGCTGGTGCCACCGCCATCCACTCCGACGAACAGAGCCCCCACGGTCGCCCCTCGCACTCTTCGTAGATACCCTCCGACAACCTACAAGCGAGCGGAGAATTTCTACAACGCTTCCCGGCGGGCCGCCCGGGCGGAGCTACTTCTTACTCTCGGCCAGATCGACGATCGCGGTGGCGGCGCGGAAGAACTTGTTGCGCCCCATGTCCCCCACCGTCTTGATGTTGAAGGCCTTCTTGAGCAACTCGGCGTCGCTTTCCGACACGCCCGCCAGGGCCTGGACCGGCGCCTTGACGAGATCCTCGAGGTTCACGTCCTCGTAGTCCCGGTCGAGCAGCTTGCTGAGATCAGCGTTGACGGCCATATGTCCCCCCGCTCAAGTCCCCTGCCGGACATCTCGAAGTCCAAGGCTCCGAGCCGAAGCCCTGCTCGGCGAGTCCCCGTCAGGCGGAACCCCCTCTGTCGTAAGACGTGCCCGAACCGCCCTCACCCATCCTCGTGATCTTACGGTTTCTCATGGGCTTGCAGTTGACCGGCCGGTTCCCCCTCCAGGAACTGCTCGGCCCAGATGATTTTGCCCCGTTGCGTGTAACGGGTGCCCCAGCGCTCGGCGAGCTGGGCGACGAGAAACAGGCCTCTGCCTCCCTCGTCGGTGATGGCGGCCCGGCGTGGCCGAGGGGAGGTCTCACTCGCGTCGGACACCTCGCAGATCAGCTTCCGGTCGAGGAGAAGACGCGCGCTGATGGGCTCGCTCCCGTACCGGATCGCGTTGGTGACCAGCTCGCTGAAGATCAGCTCGGTGGTGAAGCCCAGCTCGTCCAGGTTCCAGGCCGACAGGCGCCGGGCGACCTCGGTGCGTACGCGGGACACCGCCGCGGGATCGACCGACAGATCCCAGCAGGCCACGTGGTCGGCCGGAAGCGCCCGGGTGCGGGCGACCAGCAAGACGACGTCGTCGGATCGCCGGCCGGGCGGCAGGACGGTCAGCGCCGAGGCGCAGGCCTCTTCTGCGGAGCGGCCGCAGGAGCCCAGCGCCGCACGCAGCCGTTCCATTCCCGGGCGGGGGTCGTCCGGATCGTCGGCGAGCAGTCCATCGGTGTAGAGCACGAGCTTGCTGCCCTCGGGAAGCCTCACCTCGGCCGTCTCGAACGGCGGCCCGCCCAGGCCCGGCGGCAGACCCAGCGGCGGCCCGGCGGACTTGTGCGGGAACTCCACCGATCCGTCGGGATGGACGACGGCGGGGGGCGGATGGCCGGCCGAGGCGAGCGTGCACTGCCCGCCGGCCGGATCGTAGACGGCGTAAAGGCAGGTGGTGCCCGTGACGGGGTCACCCGCGCCATCCGTCATGAGGTTCTCCGCCGCGATGCCGAGCGACCCGGTGGCGTCGTCGTCCGCCCGATCGGCCTGCTCGCACGCGAGCCGGCGGACCAGGTCGTCGAGCTGCCCGAGGATCTCCTCCGGCGCCAGGTCCAGAGCGGAGAAGTTGCTGATCGCGGTGCGCAGGCGGCCCATGGCCGCGGCGGCGTACAGCCCGCTCCCGGCGACATCGCCCACCACGAGGGCCACGCGCCCGCCGGACAGGGGGATCACGTCGAACCAATCACCGCTGATGGCCTGCTGCGCGGGCAGATAGCGGTACGCGACCTCGACCGCGTTCTGCTCGGGAAGACTCCGCGGGAGCATGGCGCGCCGCAGGGCCAGGGCCATGGCCCGTTCTCGGACGAACCGGCGGGCGTTGTCGATGCACACCGCGGTCCGGGTGCTCAGCTCCTCGGCGAGGGCCAGGTCATCGTCCTCGAACGAGGTCGAACGACGCATGAAGGTGACCACGCCGAAGATGCCGCCGTGCGTGCTCAGCGGGGCGGCGATCAGCGATCGGATGCCGGCTTCCGGTTCCGGCGCCGGCACCGGCCCTCCCTCGGCGAGACAGCGCGCCTGCGCGGAGGAGGACGGGTAGCGGACCTGCCGCCCCTGCTGCCGCCGAGGACCGGTGGAGGCCGGCATCTCCTCGATGTCGCGGGTCACGACCCGGCGAAGGTCCGCCCCCGGTTCACCGGTCCCCTCCCCGCCCCGCAGTACGGGCTCCGGCATATCGACCGTGACCAGGTCGGCGAAGCGGGGGACGGTCGCCTCCGCCAGCTCTTCGGCCGTGCGCACCACATCCAGCGTCTGGCCGATGCCCATGGCGGCCTCGAACAGGAGTCGCAACCGATTCCTGGCCGAGGCGGCGAGCCTGCCGACGCCCCGCTCGCCGACGAGAAGCAGCCAGGGGTCATCACCGACGTCGCGGGCGCGGGCGGCGCCCCGGCCTTCTCCTCCGCGCCGGGCTCGGTCCTGATGATGTACGCACCCGCGTGGATCGGGGGCGTCGTCGCCGTACGAGCCGAGGGCGGCGCGCTCTCGGTGAGCGCAGGCGCCTCGAAGAGGGGCACCTCCGCGAGCGGCTCCCACGCGCCGCCGTCGATCCGCACCTGCGCGAACACGCCGACCACCCCGGCGGACTCGATCACCGGCACCGCCCGGAGCACGGCCACTCGGCCATGGGAGAGCGGCACCCTGACGGCCGCGCGCTGCCCGTGAGCGATCAGCTCCACGGCCCTCTCCTCCAGGATGAGGTGATCACTCCGAGAGAGATCACGAAGCGCCGGGCCACCCAGCAGACCGGGTATCGCCTCGGTGCGGAGAAAGGCATGGAGCATGTCCCGCTCCCGCTGCCTGCTCTGCTCGAGCAGCCGTCGTTCGACGGCGGCGGCCACGTGACCCGCCAGCACGGTCATCGCCGGATGCTCCCGCCCGTGGAGACAGACGGCGGTCACGCTGCCCTCCGCCCGTCCGGTGAGCGGATCCAGCACCGGAACCCCCGTGGCGGTGAACGGCCGCACGCACTCGGCGAGATGCTCGAACGCCGAGACGCGGAAAGGCGACCTCTCCCGCAACGCGCTACCGACGGCGTTGGTGCCGAGAAGATCTTCGGCGTAGCAGGCCCCGGGCACGTGATGCCGGGCTTCGAGTTCCCTCGCGAGCACTCTGTCGCCGACGACCTCCGCCAGCAACCTGGCCTTGTCGTCGTTGAGGAGCAACCCCGTCTCCGCGTCCGCGATGACGGACCGCACTCGATCGAGCACGGGACGGGCCGCCCGGACGAGCGGGCCGTCCCAGTCCAGCTCCACCGGATCCCCGAGATCGAGCTCGTCCGGAACCAGACCCGCCGCGCGGCATCGCCGCCACGATCTGAGGACGGCAGGGCTCACCTGTCCCTCGACCGGCTCCCGATCGAAGAAGCGCTCTACGGTTCGCTCGTCAGGGTGCACAGGACCTCCTCGGGCGGCTTCCGGCCGGGAGGTCGAGTCCCGGCGGATCCTCCGCCCCTGTCGGCGATCACCACTGCCACGACCGTGAGTCTATACCTCACATATTGGATGAAAACCGACAAATATCCTATGTTCTGCGCTCGACATTCAGGCTACCCAGCCGACCTCAAAGGGAGTGACAAGCGCGAGCCACGTGCAGCGGAGCTGGTCCGGCGCGGGGCCGCGACCTCCCTCCGGCACGGTCCTTCCTCGGCGTTCACACAAGGGTCATGAAAGATCGAGAACGTCCGGATATGACCGCTTCGAATTTCGTGGTGAATCTATCGATGGCCGACTTTCCCAGGGTTGTGACGGTGATCGCCAGCAGCCGTCCGGCGAGCCCGCCGGAGCGAGCGCCGCGCCTTCCTGATCTACGTGGTGCCGGCCTCGGGCCCGTTCGACCTGCCAGTCGGGGTGGTGTGCCAGGAGCCCGCCGAGCTCCTGGCACATGTTCGACGATCACTTCGAGCGGCTTCCCGGGGGATGACCCGGGCCCGGGCTTTCACCTGTTCCGGAACCCGAACCGCCCGGCCCCGGCTCGGGCGCGGACCCTCGCCGAGGCCGATCCGTCGAACGGGTGGACGCCGCCGATCTAGTGCCGCGACCGCCAAGGTTCGCCCGGAAGGAGCGGCGGCCGGGGTGGTGCATCGCAAGGCGGAGGAGGCGCTGAGTAGCGGAGCTACGAGCGACGACTCCAACGCCGCGAGGTGCCGCCCTGGACGACGCGACGGGGCAAAGATTGGCGGGAGGGTCACTAGCTCCGGGAACGGCGCAGGCCGGCGACGCCGACGGCGGCTCCGGCCACGCCCACGGCGATGCCGATCCCGGCCAGCAGCCGGGCGGTGCCGTCCGATGTGTCCTCAGCGGCGGGGGACTCCGCATCGGCCGCGACGGCGGCGACGGACGGCGACGGGCTCGCGGCGCCGTGCTGGTCGCCCTCGCCCTCGGCCGGCGCGACCAGCTTGAGGACGGGGACCGGGTGGTCCGCCTCCGAGCCGTCGGCCTTGGGCGCGTCGGCCCACTTGACGACCTCGCCGTTGGTGTAGGTCTGAACCGTCGGGAACTGCAGCTGGTCGACGGACTTCGGCAGCGGGCCGAGCGACGCCTCGAACTCCTGGAACTCCCCGGGGTTGATCTTCCCACCGGACCAGGTGATCTTCAGAACCGACTCGGTGACCTTGTCGCCGTCGTCGTTCACGACGGGGGCGGGCAGTTCGCCCCTCGTCACCTTCACGTCCCAGCCCTGGACCGGCCGGACCGAGACGAAGGGCAGCGGGTGATCGGTGGGGAACTCGACCTCGATCTTGCTGGTCGAGGCGTTGTCGCGCTCGTTCGGCACCCGGAAAGCGATCTTCGTCCAGCCGCCCTGCGTCGCCGTTCCCGGCTGGATCGACACGTGCGCGAAAGCGGGGAAGGCGAGACCGAGGGCGAGCGCCAGGGCGCCGGCGCCGACGGTCGCGACCCGGCGTGTCACAGCGGTGAATGCCATGAAAGTTTCTCCAGTCGTATGGGGGATATGGACTACGAAAGGAGAAGCCCGGGCGGCCCGCGCCGGATCACGGCGTGCCGGAGGAGCACCGCGCACCCGGGCAGGACCGGCTCCGATCCACGCGAACGCGGGCGCGGCGCGACGTCGTCTCCGGCCCCGATCCGGCCGAGCAGCGGGCGGAACCACCTGACCGCGCGCACGCCGATCCGGCGGAGGACCGACCACACGAGCGCCTCGCCACGCGACAGCCACCAGCCCGTGATCAGCGCCGCCGTCAGGTGGGCCACCAGCATCCCCGCGCGCACGCTCAGCGGCTCGCCGTGCTCGTACAACCCCAGCTCATGCGCAGGGTCGTGGGCTACGGGAGGGTGAGGCACGACGCCGGGCCGCTGGGCCGGGCCGAGCATCTGGTGCAGGAGCACCTGGGCGGCGAGGACCAGCCCGATGATGGTCTCCGGCGAGCGTTGCCTGCCCGCCAGAGCGGTGGCCGCCGCCATGACGGCCAGCCAGCCCACCAGAAGGACCCGGGGGGTGGGGCCGGCTCCCCCGGCGAACCAGTGCGCGCCTACGGCGAGCAGCACGCAGACGGCGGAGAAGGTGGCCGACCGCGCGATCCGCAGGGGGACGTTGGCGCGCATGACGGGGGGAATTGTTCCACACAAGCCGACCGGCGGCGGCGCGAACGCGATCACCGTGGCCGGCGACGCCTCAGCGGTGCCCGGAGAACTCGTCGCGGTCCCGGCGGACCGGCGGCTTCTTCCCCTTTATGGTGGTCTTGCGCAGCGCGTTTATCACCTCGTGCGCGGCCGACTCGGGGATCTCCACGAGTGAGAACCGGTCGGCGATCTCGATCGCCCCGATCTCGCGGCCGCTGACCCTGGTCTCCCCGGTGATGGCCCCGACCAGGTCACGCGGACGGACCCCGACACTGCGGCCGGCGCCGACGAAGATCCGGGTCATCCCGCCGGCCGGGCCGCGCCCGCGCCGATCCTCACGCCCGGGGCCGCCGTCGCGCCGGCCCCGATCCGGCCGGGGCGCCCTCGGGGCGACCTCCGGGATCTCCTCCTCGTCGGCGGCGGCTCCGGTGGACTCGTGGGCGAGTTTGACCGCCGCGAGCGCGATGTCCATGAGGTCGAACTCGCCGGCGAGGGTCTCGACCACGACGCGGAACCGGTCGAGGTCGACGTCCTCCACCATGCTCTCCTCCAGGGCCGACCTGGTCAGCTCCAGCCGCCTCGCCCGCAGGTCCGCGACGGTCGGCACCTTCTCGACCGTGATCCGGCTGCGGGTCACCCGCTCGATCGTCTTCAGCATCCGGTGCTCGCGCGGCTCGGCCAGCGTGATGGCGACGCCCTCGCGACCGGCCCGGCCCACCCGGCCGATCCGGTGGACGTACGCCTCCGGCGCCGACGGCACGTCGTAGTTGATCACGTGGGTGAGCTGCTCGATGTCGAGGCCGCGCGCCGCGACGTCGGTGGCGACCAGCAGATCGGCCGTTCCGGCGCGCAGCCGTCCCATCACGCGGTCGCGCTGCTCCTGTCCCATCCCGCCGTGCAGCGCCTCGGCCCGGTAGCCGCGGCCGTTCATGGTCTCGGTGAGATGGTCGACCTCCTCCCGCGTGCGGCAGAACACGATCGCGGCGGTCGGGGCCTCCACGTCGAGCACCCGCCCGAGGGCGGCCGGCTTGTGGGGGCGCGCGACGATGTACGCGCTCTGCCGTACCAGCGGAGCCTCACCGGCGGCGGGCCGCTCACGCTCGATCTTGATGCGGACCGGGTCGCGCAGGTGGCTGCGGGCCATCCCGTTGATGCGCGGCGGCATGGTGGCCGAGAAGAGCACGGTCTGCCGCTCCTCCGGGACGTCCTGGAGGATCGCGTCGATGTCCTCGGCGAACCCCATGTCGAGCATCTCGTCGGCCTCGTCGAGCACGATCATCTTCAGCCCGTCCAGGGCGAGCGTGCCCCGGCCGATGTGATCGAGGGCACGCCCCGGCGTCGCGACCACCACGTCGACGCCGCGCTCGAGCGCCCGCAGCTGCCGCCCGATCGGCTGTCCGCCGTAGATGGGCAGGACCCGCGCACCGAGGTCGCGGCCATAGCGGTGCATCGCCTCGGAGACCTGCACGGCGAGCTCTCGCGTGGGCAGGAGCACGAGCGCCATCGGCTTGCCGTCGCCGTCCCCGTTCCCATCCCCCCGGGTACGCAGGTCGTGCATCCGCTGCAGCACGGGAAGCGCGAACGCGGCCGTCTTGCCGGTCCCGGTTGCTGCCTGCCCCAGCAGGTCCCGCCCCTCCAGCAGGGGTGGGATGGCCTCCCGCTGGATGGGGGTGGGCTCCTCGTAGCCCAGGTCGGCCAGCGCCTTGAGCAGTTCGGGAAGCAGCTCGAGATCGGCGAAACCCGACCCATCGTCGATCATGTTCTCGACCATCTCAGGCTCCTCCGGGACAGACACACGCGGTACACATCGGAAACTATGATCCCCTAATCCCGGAGTTCGCTGGTCAGTGGGCGTCTCATTCGCCCGGTCCCGCACGTTGTCCCCGTAATTGTAGATTCCGGGCAAAACTCCCATCCTGTACCGTTAAGCAGTGGATCAGCAGTCGTTGCGGCGGGCCCGTGTCGCCGTCTCGGTCACGTTCGCGCTCCACGGCGCGGTGATGGGCAGCTTCGCCACTCGCATCCCCTGGCTGCAGGACCAGCTGAACGTGAACACCGGCGAGCTCGGCCTGGCCCTGCTCGCGCCCGCGGTCGGCTCCCTGCTCACGATGCCCACCGCGAGCCGCATCACCCATCGGTACGGCGGCCGCGCGGTCACCCGGTGGCTGATCTGCCTGTGGTGCGGGGCGCTCGCCCTCCCCGCGCTCGCGCCGAACCTGCCCGTGCTCTGCGCGACCCTCGCGGTGTACGGCGCCGCTTCGGGGATGTCCGATGTGGCGATGAACGCGCAGGGTGTGGTGATCGAACAGCGGGTGGGCCGATCGATCATGTCAGGACTGCACGGGATGTGGAGTCTCGGCGGGCTGATCGGCGGCGGCGTGGGCTCGGTGGCCGCGCACGCCGAAGTCGACGCCCGCCTCCACCTGGGGGTCATGGCGTTCGCGCTGGCCGTGGCCGGCGCCGTCGTCGGCGGCCTGCTGCTCGATGTGCGGTCGGAGGCGGGCGCGGCGGAGCCGCCGAGGTTCGCGCTGCCGTCACGCGCCGTACTGATCATCGGGCTCGTCGGCTTCTGCGCGGTGTTCGCCGAAGCGGCCGGACATGACTGGTGCGCCGTCTACCTGACCCAGGTCACCGGGGCCTCGCCCGGGGTCGCCGCCGCGAGCTACAGCGCGTTCGCCTTCACCATGGCGGCCGGGCGGTTCTGCGGCGACGCCGTGGTCCGCCGCCTGGGCACCGTGGCGGTCGTACGTCTCGGCGGGACGCTCGGGTCCCTCGGCGGGGTCATCGTCGTGATCGCCCGCGAACCCCTGCCGGCGATCGTCGGATTCATGCTGATCGGCCTGGGGATCGCAGTGATCATCCCGCTGGTGTTCGCGGCCGCGGGCAACGCGGCGAACACGCCCAGCGAGGGTGTGGCGGGGGCGGCGACGATCAGCTATTCCGCCGGTTTCCTGGCGCCGAGCGCGATCGGCTGGATCGCCGAGGCGAGCACGCTGCCGGTCTCCTTCACCCTCGTCACCGCCATGCTGGCCGCGGTCCTGCTGGGCGCCGGCGTGCTCAGACGCGGGACCGGGGGGACTGGGGCGACTGGGGGGACTGGGGGGACAGGGACTCGGCCGGCCGTTCGGCGCCGCACCACCATCGCACCGCCGCCGCGGCGATCCTGACCGGCACCTCGTGCCCGCCGGCGAATTCCTTGTAGGTGACCTCGTAGCCGTTCCGCCGCAGCCCGGGGACGAGGCGCCTGCTGCAGACGTCGATCGGCAGCACCCGGTCGGACATGCCGTGCGAGATGAACATCCTCGGGCATCCGTGGCGGACCATGGGCGCCATGAAACCCGGGGAGAAGGCGAGCACGGCGCGGAACAGGTCTCCGTTGGACACACCGAGGGAAAGCGCGTAGGACGCGCCGTCGGAGAATCCCGCGACGGCGACCGCTTCCGCGTCGACCGTCGTCCTGGCGAACACCTCGTGCAGCGCGGTGTCGATCCGCGCCACGTCCGGGCCGTACCCGCCCACGATCACGTCCCAGGTCGTGGAGATCGCCTGCGGGGCGAGGATCAGCATGCCGAGACCGTTCGCCTGATCGGCCAGCCAGCGCAGCGCCTGCTGTGCCGTACCACCGGCCCCGTGCAGGACCACGGCCAGCCGGGACGGTCCGTCCGGCAGGTCGCGTGGCACGTGCAGCAGCGCCTGCCCGTCCAGCCGGTGCAGGCCCGGCTCGGCGGTGGTACGGCTGATCGCGGGGCGGGCGGCGAGCCGGCCGTGCCGGGCGCCCTCGTCCGGAAGCGGATGGGGAGCGGCCCTCTCCAGCACGGACACGCCGACCACCTCCCGATTCCAGACGCTCCTCACGTTTCTTCCCCCGTGGGGCGCGGTTCTTTCCCGCGGCCGGATGTCCATCCCACCCCTTTGGTATTTCCGTACGCCATCGGGACCGGTGATGTCCGGCGACACTCCCGGTGACGTGGTTCCGTCTCGACAAACCCGTGACCAGCGGAAACCTTGCTCTATTCACCGATTCGATCGATCGCCCGGTCATTTTCGTCAAGACCCGGTAATGCCCCCGCAATGATTCGGCGTCCTTCCGCCTCCCCCACGCATGACCGGTATTGAAAACGCCATATATGGGGTTGGGACCTAATAGGTTCTCCCACCGGAGACGCGCCATATCGACGCCCTGGAAAGGACGGACCCGTGACAGGCGGACGCCTTCTCCCTCGCCCCCGGTCGATTCGGGCACGCTACACGCTCACCGTCGCGTTGCTGTCCCTGATCGTCCTGACGGCGATCGGGGCGAGCCTCGACTTCGTGACCAGGAACGCGGTCGAAGCCCGGCTGTTCCAGGCGACCCAGCGCACCGCCGTCGACTGGATCGTCTCGATGACCTCGGAGCGCGCGCCGCTGACCCCCGCTCTCCCGCGCCGGGCCGACCTGCTGCAGGTGACGGACGCCCGGGGCCGGGTGGTGGCGGCCCCCGCGCAGGACGCACCGCCGGTGCGCATGACCCCGCTGGGCACCGCCGAGCGCGTACGGAACCGCACCGAGTGCGGCCCGGGAGGCGATCAGTGCTTCCTGGTCACCGCCATCCGGATCCCGCCTCAGCTGAACCACCTGTTCGGGCAGGGCGCAACCCACTACATCCACGTGGGGAAGGCGCGGCCCGCCCTCCTGGCGGCGCACCGGCTGGAGCTGCTCACCGGCGCCGGGGTCCTCGCCGCGACCGCTCTCGCCGCCTGGGCGACCTGGGCGGGGGTCGGCCGCACGCTGCGTCCCGTGGCCGCGATCCGCGCCCGCGCCTCCCAGATCACCGCCGGCGACCTCAGCCTCCGGGTGCCCGAGCCGCCCAGGGACGACGAGATCGCGCAGCTCGCCCGGACCGCCAACCGGACCTTCGCCGAGATCGAGGAGACCGTGGGCTGTCAGCGGCAGTTCGCCCAGATCGTGTCGCACGAGCTCAGATCTCCGGTCACCGGTCTGCGGGTGAGGCTGGAGGAGGCCCTGACGTACCCCGACGAGGTGGACCCCCACGACGCCGTCCGGGCCGCGCTGGCCACCACGGAACGGCTGCAGTCGATCATCGAGGGGGTGCTGACGTACGCCAGGGTCAAGCGCGAGGTGCCCACCCCGGAACCGGTCGATCTGGTCGCGCTCGTCCGGGAGGAGACGGGCTCCCGGACGTACGGTCCGCCGGTGCGGGTGCACGTCGCCGGTGAGCCGAAGGTCCTCGGCAACAGGTCGCAGCTGGCCGGAGTCCTCGGCAACCTCATCGCCAACGCGCAGCGGCACGCGGAAACGGCCGTGGAGGTCAGCGTGGCGAGCGGGAACGGAGAGGCGGTGGTCACCGTGTCGGACGACGGCTGCGGCGTCGCACCGCAGGATCGGGAACGGGTCTTCGAGCCCTTCGTCCGCCTCGCCGACGGACGCCGCCGTGATCCCGGAGGCAGCGGGCTCGGCCTCGCCATCTGCCGTGCGATCGTCCGGGCCCACCACGGGACCCTGCGCATCGAGGACTCGCCGCGTGGCGCCCGATTCGCCCTCCGCCTGCCGCTGCTGAGCCCGGACCGGCCCTCGGCCGTAGCGACGACCGCCATCCGCCCCGCCCCCGTGATCCCGGCGCACTGAGCGCGCCCGAGGACGCCCCCGTGCGGGTACGGACCTATCCGTAGGGGGCCTGCGGCCTGATTCCCGGCGGATCACCCCGGAACGAGCCATAAGACCCCGTCATCCGGGGCAGGTGGCCGGGACAGTGCCCACCGTCTGCGGCGGCTGCCGCGCCGCCGGGAGGAGGAACCGATGATCGTGCCCCGCCTCCGCGGAGGTCCCGTTCCCGGGAGGCCGGCGTGAGCCGGTCCCGGCGCGACCTGCTGGATCGCGATCTCGAATGCGCCGCCGCCGACCTGCTCGAACACGATCCCCGGCTGGGCGCGCTCGAGGTGTCCGTACGGTTCGACGGCGGGGTGGCCCATGTCGAGGGCTCCGCCCCGGATCCGGACGACCTCGCGATCCTGCGGGAGCTGCTCGGCCGGATGGGCGGCGTGCTGGCGGTGTGGGACCGGGTCCGCGTCGGCGGCGTCGCGCCGAGAGTCGTGGATCTCGGCTGCGGCGGCACCAAGCAGCACGCCGACAACCTCGGCCTCGACGTGTGGCCGGGGCCCGCCGTCGACGTCGTCGCCGACCTGATGAACGGCGTCCCGTTCCAGGACGAATCGGTGGACCAGATCTTCGCGGTCCACGTGCTCGAACACCTCGCCGACTATCTGCCGCTGCTCGCCGAGTGCCATCGGATTCTGCGCCCCGGTGGCGTCCTGCACGTCCTCGCGCCCTGGTGGCGACATGTCAACGCCGTGGCCGACCCCACCCACGTGCGCCTGCTCGACGTGCAGACCTTCAAGCACCTGTGCCGGCCCGACCGCGCCGGGCGGTGCTGGTACCCCCTGCTCGTGACCCGCGACGAGGCGACCGTCTTCGCCGACCTGATCCCCGCCAAGGCGGGCGTACGACCGGCCGACGACCGGCGGCTGGCGCGGTTCTTCGACTGACGGCCCGGTTCTTCGACCGACGGCCCGGTTCTTCGACCGACGGCCCGGTTCTTCGACTGACGGCCCGGTTCTTCGACCGACGGCGCGGGCGCCGGTTCGGCCGGCCGGGCCTCAGGTGTCGGCCTGGGGCGACTCTCCGGTGACGGGCGCCTTCGACCGCACGACGGCGACCGGACACCGGGCGTGGTGCAGCACGGCCCGGCTGACCGAGCCGAGCACGAGCGATCGTACGGCGCCGCGCCCCCTGGAGCCGACGACCAGCAGGTCGGCCTCCGCCGAGGCCTCGACGAGCGCGGTGACCGGGTGCGCGGAGACGGCGTCCAGCACGGTGTCCACGCCGGGGTACCGCTCGCGCCACGCCGTGAGCCGGTCGGTCACGAAGTCCTCGTGCGCCTGCCGTGTTTCGTCCATGTCGTAGGCGAGCTCCGGGGCGTAGACGTACACCGGCATCTGCCAGGCGTGCACCACCCGCAGCCGGCCGCCGCGCACCCCGGCCTCTTCGAAGGCGTAGGCCAGGGCGGCCTCGGATTCCGGCGAGCCGTCGAACCCCGCGACGATCTCCGAGTGGACCGTCGCCGCGCCGGGGCGCACCACGACCACGGGGACCTCCACCTGACCGGCCACGTGCATGCTGACCGAGCCGAGCAGCATCCCGGTGAAACCGCCCAGGCCACGGCTGCCGACGACGAGTTCGAGGGCGTGCTCGGCCTGCCGCCGCAGGATGTGGACCGGGTCTCCCTCGGCCATTTCGACGGTGACCTCGACGTCCGGCCACCGTTCCCGGGCGGTCCGCTCGGCCTCGTCGAGGATCTGCCCGCCGGACCGGCTCAGGTGGTCGTACACATCGGGGATCGGATAGCGGGGGATGTCGTACGGCAGGCGGTCCAGGACGTGCACGATGCGCAGGGGCAGACGCTTGCGCGCGGCGTCGTCGGTCGCCCACTCGACGGCGGCGGTCGCCGCGGGCGAGCCGTCGGTCGCGACCACGATCGGTTCGGTCATCGGAAGCCTCCAGTCTCGGTGCTCGTGTCGCCGTACCGCCCCCGCCGGCGCCACCCGGCAGGCGTGATCCCGGGTGAGCCGGCGACCCTCACGGACCTCTTCCCCCCAGGAGCCCGCCATGCCCCGATCCCCCGGGCATTCGGACAGGGGACCCCGTCCGCCGCCGGAAGCGAAGGCCGAAGGTCATCGCGAGGCGTGGGCCAACGCCTCTGCGCCCGGCGCCCGTCCCGGCCTAACGTCGAGATAGATCACATCGTGCCGGGAGGACACCGTGCAAGTGAAAGTGAAGGACGTCATGACGCGTGACGTCGCCGGCGTGAACGCGGGCACCCCGTTCAAGGACATCGCCGAGCTACTGATCAGGCGCGGCGTCAGCGCCGTGCCCGTCGTGGACGACCAGGGCCGGGTCTCCGGCGTGGTCTCCGAGACCGACCTGCTGCGCAAGGAGGAGTTCCGGGAGCGGTACTACCGCGAGGGCTACCGGCCGCCGCTGCGCGCCCGCCTGCGCCACCGCCTCGACCTCGTGGGCGGCGACCCGGCCGCGAGGGCCCTCGGGGACAGCGCGGGCGAGCTCATGACCACCCCCGCCGTGACCGTCTCCGGCGAGACCTCGGTGGTGTCGGCGGCCCGCCTCATGGACCGGCACGGCGTGCGGCGGCTTCCCGTCGTCGACGGGCACGGTCGCCTGATGGGCATCGTCAGCAGGCACGACCTGCTGAAGGTGTTCGTCCGCCCCGACGAGGAGATCGCCCGCGAGATCGCCGAGGACATCGTCGAACGCAACCTGTGGACGGACACCTCCGACATCGAGATCACCGTGCGGGACGGTGTCGTCACCGTCGCCGGCACCATCCCCGAGCGGAGCAGCGCGGACATCGCCATCCGGCTCATCCGCCGGGTCAACGGCGTCGTCGACGTCGTCAACCGGCTCTGCTGGGACTGGGACGACCTGCGGCAGCAGCGGTGGGTGAGCCTCTGACCCCGCCACCCCGTCGCCGCCACCGAGCCGGGCGGCCCTCCTCTCCCCCGCAGGCCCGCCGGACCCGTTCCGGCGGGCCGCACCACGTCCGGGCACCCCGCCTGGCTCGTACGACGCCGATCCCGGCGGCTTCCGGGGAAGCCGCCGGGATCGGTGGCTCAGGAGGCACCCCGGCCGGCGGGCTCGGCGTCCCGCCCGGCCACCGCCCGTCCGGTACGGCCGCCGGCGTCGTCCTCCGCACCCCTGCGAGCGCCCCGCTCACCGAAGCGGATCAGGTCGCACACGATCACGGACAGCACGGCGGCGCCGAGTGCCATCGCCCAGCCCGCCGCCGGCAGCGGCACCAGTGCGAGGGGCGCGCCCAGCGGCGGGATCACCGTCACCAGCACCTGCAGCGCGGCGGTAGCGGCCACCGCGACGAGCACGGCACGGCCCCGCCACCAGCCGCGCTCGAAGGTCCGGCGGCGGGCCCGTACGACATAGGCCAGGGTCAGGCGGGCGAAGACCAGGGCGAGCACGGCCTGGCCCCGCACCTGCTCCTCGCTCCAGCCGAGGCGGCGTGCGGTCTCCACGGCCGCGAAGACGAGCGCGCCGACGACCAGCGCCCGCAGCGCGATCCGGGTCAGGACCCGCCACGACAGCAGGCCGCCCACGCGCGGACGCAGCGCCAGCGGATCGCCGGCCGGCCGGTCGACGCCGAGCGCGATGGCCGGGATGCCGTCCAGCACCAGGTTGATCCAGAGCAGTTGCACGGGAAGCAGCGGCACGACCAGCTCCGGCCAGGCGATGAGGCCGGTGAGGACGATGAGGATCTCCGCGAGGTTGCCGATCAGCAGATATCCGATCATCGAGGCCACGTTGTGGTGCAGGCGGCGGCCCTCGCGCACCCCGCTGACGATCGTGCCGAGCTCCCCGTTGGTGACGACGACGGCCGCCGCCTCCCGGGCCACGTCGGTGCCCTCCTCACCGGCCATGGCCACCCCCACGTCGGCGTTGCGCAGCGCGGGCGCGTCGTTCACTCCGTCGCCGGTCATCGCCACGACCTCGCCGCCCGACCGCAGCGCACGCACCAGGTCGAGCTTGGTGGCGGGGTCGACCCGGGCCAGCACGGCCGCCTCGCGCAGCCGGGCGGACCGCTCGGCATGGGCGTGCTCGCCGGTCCCGGGTGAGCCGACGGAACCGCCCAGCGCGTCGAGTGCGGCGCCCGTGACCACCGGGTCGGCCTCGATGCCCACCTCCTCGGCGATCGCGCGGGCGGTGTCCGCGTGGTCACCGGTCACCATGACGACCCGGATGCCGGCCGCACGGCAGTCCGCCACCGCCTGCGGCGCCGATGGGCGGATCTCGTCGCGCAGCGCGACCAGGCCGAGCGGGCGCAGCCCACCGGCGTCGAGATCTCCGGTGTCCTTCTCGGCGAGCGCGAGCACCCGCAGGCCCCGGTCGGCGAGGCCGGACACCGCCGCCGCCAGCCGATCGGTCTCCTCTCCCGGAACACACCGGGCGAGCACCACCTCGGGGGCGCCCTTGACCGTCAGCAGCGGCCGCGACCCGCGATCGCCTGCCGCCACCGAGGTGATCACGGCCATGGACTTCGTCTCGGCCTCGAACGGCCGGTCGGCCAGGCGTCTCTCCTCCGGCTGGAGCCGTACACCACGGCGTTCGGCCGCCACGGCGAGGGCCACGTCGACGGCGTCGCCGAGACCGTCACGGGCGTCGTTGCAGCGCAACGCGGCCCGCCACAGGTCACCCCCGGGCACCGTCACCTGGCCGACCACGGTCAGATGGCCGGTGGTCAGCGTGCCGGTCTTGTCCGTGGCGATGACGGTGGTCGCGCCCAGTGCCTCGATGGCCGACAGCCGGCGGACGATGACGCCGAGCCTGGCCATGCGCTGTGAGCCGAGCGCCAGCGCGGTGGTGACGGCCGCGGCCAGGCTCTCCGGCACCGCGGCGATGGCCAGCGCCACCCCGGCCAGGATGATGTCGAGCAGCGCGGCCTCGCCCCGCTGGACCCGGGTGAGCCCGATGAGGATCATCACGATGCCCGCGAGCACGGCGACCAGGCCGATCCGCCGCGACACCTGTGCGAGCTCCACCGCGAGCGGGCCCTTGACGCCGCCGCCGAGCGCGGCGGCGATGCGCCCCATCTCGGTGCCGCCGCCGGTGCCGGTCACCTCGGCCACGCCCGCGCCCCGGACGACCAGCGTCCCGGCGAACAGCTCACCGTGCCGATCCGCCGGCGGCACGTTCGTCCCCGTCTCCGCGCCGGGCCCCTCGCCCGGCGCGGTCACCCGCTTGTCCGCCGACAGCGACTCCCCCGTGAGCATGGACTCGTCCACGCCGAGCCCGCTCGCCTCCAGCAGCCGCGCGTCGGCCGGGACGCGGTCTCCGGCCGCCACCTGCATGACGTCGCCCGGTACGACCTCGGCCGCGGGGATCCTGCGTACGGCGCCATCGCGGACGACCTTGGCCATGGGAGCCGTGAGCGTGCGCAGGGCCCGTACGGCACGGTCCGCCTTCGTCTCCTGGCTCACCCCGATGATCACGTTGACCAGGAGAATGGTCACGATGGCCGCGCCCTCCGGCACCTCGCCGAGGACGACCAGGGTGACCAGTCCGGCCACCAGCAGCAGGATCGACATCGGGTCGGCGAGCTGACGGGCGGCCCGGACGAGCAGGCCGGGCGGGCGAGGCCGCGGAAACTCGTTGGGCCCGCACTCGGCCAGCCGCCGGGAAGCGGCCTCCTCGGTCAGTCCGGTCAGTGCTCGCGCTGTCGCCTCCATACCATCAAGCAGATCATTCAGACGTCCGGACCACCCCGGGCGAAAGGCATCCCGGCCGGGGACCTTCGGCCCGTCGGCGAAGCGGACCCGCCGCGGGTTAGCGTATGGGCATGATTCGTGTGTTCCTGGTGGACGACCACGAGGTGGTACGGCGAGGCGTCGCGGCGCTGCTCGAGGCCGAGACCGACATCGAGGTCGTCGGGGAGGCGGGCACGGCCGAGTCGGCGCTGGCCCGGATCCCCGCACTCAAACCGGACGTCGCGGTGCTCGACGTCCGCCTGCCCGACGGCAACGGCGTGGACGTCTGCCGCGACCTGCGTTCGAAGATGCCGGAGCTGGCCTGTCTGATGCTGACGTCGTTCGCCGACGACGAGGCGCTGTTCAACGCCGTGATGGCGGGAGCCGCGGGCTATGTGCTCAAGCAGATCCACGGCTCCGACCTGGTCGGCGCGGTGCGCACGGTCGCGGCCGGCCAGTCGCTGCTCGATCCGCAGACCACGGCGAGCATGCTGCAGCGGCTGCGCGACCAGGCGACCAGGAAGGACCCGCTCGCCGCGCTGTCCGATCAGGAGCGGCAGATCCTGGAGCTGATCGGCGAGGGGCTGACCAACCGCCAGATCGGCGAGCGGATGTTCCTGGCGGAGAAGACCGTCAAGAACTACGTCTCCAACCTGCTGAGCAAGCTCAACATGGAACGCCGTACCCAGGCGGCGGCCCTGGCCGCCCGTCTCAAGGCCGACCGCGGCCGGTGACGCCCCCCGCCCCCTGGCCGTGATCTTGCGAATACTCGCATGCGGGTGCCGTGAGCAGGCACTTCTCGTTCCGTGATCTTGCATTTTCTTGCAGCTCTACCCGCTGAGCAGCGAAAACAGCATTCGTGATCTTGCACTCGCAACCGCAAGATCACGAACTATATGGACGCAGGCCAGACGGCTCGCCTGCGAGAAACTGCAAGATCGTCTAGCCGGTTCGTGCAGCTCAGAAGGGTGATGTGCGAGAAATTACAAGATCACGGAGGGTGGGGGGTTAGCTGAGGGGGACGCTCCAGGGGTTAGCTGAGGGGGACGCTCCATTGGAGGCGGGTTCCTCCGCCTTCGGGGGCGGTGAGCTCGAAGGAACCGCCGAGCCGGTGTGCGCGGTCCTCGAGGTTGCGCAGCCCGCTGCGCCGTCCGGCCGCGGGCACCCCGACCCCGTTGTCCGTCACGATCAGGGTGAGCAGCCGGTCCTCGTTGCGTACGGTCACGTCCGCGCGTGACGCCTTGGCATGGCGCACGAGGTTGGACAGCGCCTCGCGCAGGACGGCCAGCAGATGCTCGGCGACGGCCGGGGACACCTCGGTGTCCAGCCTGCCCTCCATGCTCAGGCCGGGCATGAAGCCGAGGTGGCCGCGCGCGCCCTCCACGAGGTCGACCACCTGGGCCCGCAGGCTCGGCGCGCTCTCCTCCCTGGGGGTCTGCAGAGCGAAGATGGTCGACCGGATCTGCCGGATCGTGGTGTCCAGCTCGTCGATGGCGCTCTGCACCCTCGACGAGGCCTCCGGCCGTTCGACCATGCGGACCGCGCCCATCAGCGTCATGGCGACGGCGAACAGCCGCTGGATGACCACGTCGTGCAGGTCCTTGGCGATGCGGTCGCGGTCTTCGAGCAGCCCCAGCCGCTCGGCGTTCTTCCTGGTCTCGGCGAGCTCCAGCGCGACGGCGGCCTGTCCGGCGAAGGCGTGGAACATCTCCAGCTCCAGGTGGCTGAACGGCATGCGTCCGTGGCGCTTGCCGAGCCACAGCACGCCGCGCACCGCCCCCGCCCTGCCGATCGGCACCACGGCGACCGGCCCCATCGAAAGCTCGTCTTCGATGTCGGTGTCGATGTCGTCGTCCGAGTCGTTGCTCATGAGCGGCTCCCCGCTCAGGAAGGCCCGCCCCGCGAGGGTGCCGGAGATCGCCACCTCCCGGCCGGTGATCCCGGCTCCGGCGGGAGTCCCCTCGCCTTCCGCGACCGCGCCCAGGAGGGTGTCGCCGTCATCGCCGGGCAGCAGGACCGCCACGACATCCGCCTCGGACATCTCGCGGGTCCGCCGCGCCATCAGCGCGAGCACCTCGTCGGGCTCCGCGCCGGACAGCAGACGGGTGGTGACCTCCGACGACGCCTTGAGCCAGGTCTCCCGGCGCCGGGTGTCCTCGTACAGGCGGGCGTTCTCGATGGCGACGCCGGCGGCGGTGGCCAGGGCGACGACGACGGCCTCGTCGTCCTCGTCGAACTCTCCTCCCCCGCGCTTCTCGGTGAGATAGAGGTTGCCGAACACCTCGTCGCGCACCCGGATCGGCACGCCGAGGAAGCTGCCCATCTCCGGATGGCCGGGCGGGAAGCCGTACGACTCCGGGTGGTCGGTGATGTGCGCGAGCCGCAGGATCTGCGGGTCCTTGATGAGCAGCCCGAGCAGGCCCAGGCCGTGCGGCCAGTGCTCGATCCGGGCGATCTCCTCCTCCGTCAGCCCCACCGGGACGAACTGGACAAGCGTGTTCTCTTCGCCTATCACGCCCATCGCGCCGTAGCAGGCGTCGACGAGGGTGGTGGCGGTCTCGACGATCCTGCGGAGCACGGTCTCCAGGGCCAGGTCGCTGCCCACCGAGACGACGGCGTCCAGCAGGGCGTGCACCCGGTCACGGGTGGCCAGCACCGCCTCCAGCCGGCCCTGCAGCTCGGAGAGCAGATCGTCCAGTCGCATGTGCGGGAGCAGCGAACGAGGCTCGTCTTGCTTCATGCAAGAAGTTTCCCATTCGCCCCCCTCGGTCTCCACAGCGAAGCACCCGCCCCCCGGAGGTGGAGGGCGGGCGCTTCGGTGCCGACGGTGTCTACTTGAGGATCGGGAGCCGCTTGACCAGGGCGGTCCGGCCCCACCGGGCGCCGATGCCCAGGGTGTCGCCGGCGTTCGCCATGGCCAGACCGGCCAGCACGATCGCGTAGACGATGTGCTCGTCCATGAAGGGGTTGGTGACCAGGGGCAGCGCCGCGGCCCACATCAGGACCATCATCAGACCGCCGGCGACCGCCGCGATCCGCATCCCCGCACCCACGATGAGCGCCCCGCCGACGCCCAGCAGCCCGAGCATGAACAGCAGATCGACCCAGCCCTGACCGGCCAGCCCGCCGAAGAACCCGCCGAGCGCGTTGTCGGCCGTGCCCTTCAGGAAACCGGTGGTCGGGCTGCCACCCTGAACCCAGGCCCTGTCGGCGGGAGTGGCGAACCCCCAGCCGAAGGTCTTGTCGAGGAAGGCCCACAGGAACACCCAGCCGAGGGCGATCCGGGCGAGCGCCCAGGCATAGGCGGCGGGCCGGGCGCCTCCGGTCCGCGGGGCGGTCCGCCCGGCCACGTCGCCCCGGTCGACCTCGATGAGGTGATTGCGCTGGTGACGTCCTTCGATGGTGGCCATGACCGGCACCTTCCCTTCGGTTTGCGGCCCCTTTGCTTTCGCGTCTCAATCACATCGCGTCCGGCTTCGGGATCGCAGAGCCGTACGGCACGGGCCCTCGGCCCTGACGTCCCGGCGCCATGGGACCTTCGGCCCTCGGGGAGGCGTGACCGGCCGATGATCGCGCCGGATCAGGCGTGGTCGTCGAAGAGGCTCGTGACCGAGCCGTTCTGGAAGACCTCCCTGATGGCTCTGGCCAGCAACGGCGCGATGGACAGGACGGTCAGCTGCGGGAAGCGCCGCTCGTCGGGGATCGGCAGGGTGTTCGTGAAGATCACTTCGCGGGCGCCGCAGGTGGCCAGCCGCCGGCTCGCCGGGCCGGACAGCACGCCGTGGGTGGCCGCGACGATCACCTCTGCCGCGCCCTCCCGCAGCAGTTGCCGTACCGCCTCGGCGATCGTGCCGCCGGTGTCGACCATGTCGTCGATCGTCACGCAGATCCGGCCCTTCACATCGCCGACGACCCGGTTGGCGACGACTTCGTTGGGCCGCATCGGATCACGGGTCTTGTGGACGAACGCGAGAGGGCAGCCGCCGAGCCGGTCGGCCCACTTTTCGGCCAGCTTGGTGCGTCCGGCGTCCGGTGACACGACCGTGATGGCCGCGCCGCCGTACTTGTCCCGTACGTACCCGGCCAGCAGGTTCTGCGCGAAAAGGTGGTCCACCGGACCGTCGAAGAAGCCCTGGATCTGCGCGGTGTGCAGGTCCACGGTCATGATCCGGTCGGCGCCCGCCGTGGCGAACATGTCCGCGATCAGCCTGGCCGACACCGGCTCGCGGCCCCGGTGTTTCTTGTCCTGCCGCGCGTAGCCGTAGAACGGCATGACCGCGGTGATCTGCTTGGCGCTGGCGCGCTTGAGCGCGTCCACCATGAGCAGCTGTTCCATCAGCCACTTGTTGACCGGCGCGCAGTGGCTCTGGACGACGAACGCGTCGCAGCCGCGCACCGACTCCTCGAACCGTACGAAGATCTCGCCGTTGGCGAAGTCGTACGACGACTGTGGCGTGAGCGGCACGTCCAGCCGCTTGGCCACCTCCTCGGCCAGCTCGGGATGGCTGCGCCCGGCGAACAGCATCATGTTCGCCGACGTCGGGCTCACGAGCGTGTCTCCCGGAGGTATCGGGCGTGCGCGGCGGCGAGCCGGCCGCCGACCTCGGCCGTGCTGATGAGCACGGACATGTTCGCTCTGGAGGACCGGCCCTCGGTGGCCGCGTCGACCGCGCGCATCAGATACTTGGTGATCGCGTTGCCGCGGATGCCGTCCCGCTCGGCCGCGGCCAGCGCGTCGGAGATGACCGCGGCCACCTCGGAGCCGTCGATCGCGTCCTCCTCCCGCACCGGCGTGGTGATCAGGAACGAGCTCCGGTTGCCCAGCGCCCAGTGGTTCTCCAGCGCCCGGGCGATCACCCGCTCGTCGTCCAGCCGCTGCGGGCTGCGGATGCCGCTGGAGACGCAGTAGAACGCGGGAAAGTCGTCCGACCGGTAGGACACCACCGGGACGCAGTGGGTCTCCAGATACTCCATGGTCAGCCGGAGGTCGAGGATGCTCTTGGCCCCGGCGCAGACGACCGCCACCTTCGACCGGGTGAACTGGATCAGGTCGGAGGAGATGTCCATCGTCTTCTCCGCGCCCCGGTGCACGCCGCCGATGCCCGCCGAGGTGAAGAACGGGATGCCGGCCAGCTCGGCCGCCACCACGGAGCTGGCCACCGTCATCGCGCCGAGCCCGCCCTGAGCCAGGATCACCGGTATGTCCCGGCTGCTGACTTTGGGGATGTCGGACGCCGAGGCGAACCGCTCGATGTCCTCGTCGGTCATCCCGACCTTGATCCGGCCGCCCTCCAGGCAGATCGTGGCCGGGACCGCGCCGCCGGAGCGGACCGCCTCCTCGACCTTCCGCGCGGTCGCGGCGTTGTCCGGATAGGGCAGGCCGTGTGTGATGACGTTCGACTCCAGCGCCACCACGGGCCGGCCCTCACTGAGGGCGTCCGCGACCTCCTCGCTGAACACCAGCGGAACGCCGCCATGCTGTTCTCGGGTCATCGTCGCCCCTCAGTTCGTCTCTGTCCCGTAGGTCGGCACCTTGCCCAGCCTGTGCTTCTGATTGGCGATCTCCGGAATGTAGACCTTCTCGTTCCACAGCTCCTTCTCGACCGGTTCCAAGATGATCGACACCGAGCCCTCGTCACAGCCGAAGGCGCTCGTCATCGCCTTGGTCACGGCCGCGACGAGTTCGGAGTGCTGCTGGTCGCTGAGGGACACCGGGAAGTGCTTGATGCTGACGTGCGGCATGGTGATCTCCTTACTGCGGGTGCCGAGACGGTTTCGGATGGCGCCGACCAGCTCGTCGATCCCCGGCTCCTTGAGCAGGGCGTAGTGATCGGCCTCCAGGTCGATGACGACCGGGACCGTGGTCGAATACCCCCGGCTGTTCTCCAGGAAGGAATAGTCGTCGCCGCTGGCCTTGAAGATGGTGATCGGCGCCTGGATCCGACGCTGGGCCAGCTCCCGGAACGTGTAGCTGAACTCGAAGGTCTGGCCGACCACCCGCATGATCCGGCGCACCAGGTCGATGTCCAGCGCGGGGAAGTTGCGGTGGATGAACGCGGCGAAGGTGTCCTCGTCCCGGGCCTCGGCCAGGCACCGCTCCAGTAGCGGCCCGGTGATCGTGCCGGCGAAGACCGAGAAGAGGATCGTCACGTACGCCTTGTTGTCGTAGCCGGCCTCGTACTCGCGTACGGGCCCGTCCACCAGGTCGACCTTCGGCGAGCCCGGCGCGATCAGGAACAGGTGATCCACCCGCTCGCCGGCCTGTTCCAGCCGGTAGGCGGTCTCGAACGCGACGCGCGCGCCGAACGAGTAGCCCCACAGTGTGTACGGACCGGTCGGTTGCAGCCGGCGGATCGCCTTGACGTCCTCGGCCGCCATCTCGCCGATGGTCGGGTAGGGGGCCTCGCCGGGATTGATGCCGTACGCCTGCACGCCGTAGAAGGGCCGCGTCTCCCCCATCCTGTCGGCCAGCAGGCGCAGGTTCATGGGGTATCCGCCGAGACCGGGCCAGCAGTAGACGGGGTTGCCCGTTCCCTTCCGCCGCAGCGGCACCAGCCGTGAGGAGACCTGGGAGCCGAGTCCCTCGACCCGCCGGGCGAGCTTCTCGATCGTGGGGCACTCGAACAGCACCTGCAGAGGCAGCGAGCCGGAGAACTCCCGGTTGATCTTGTTGATCAGCCCGACCGCGATGAGCGAGTTCCCACCGGACGCGAAGAAGTCGGTCTGCACCGAGACCGTGTCCTGCTTCATCGCCTTCTTCCACAGCTCGGCGATCCTGCGCTCGGCGTCGGTCCGCGGTGCGACGAACGGCTGGTCCGCGGTGTCCACGTTCGTCTTGTCCGACGCGACCAGCGCGTTGACATCGATCTTGCCGTTGACGGTGAACGGCAGCCGGTCCAGCACGACGACCTTGTTCGGGATCATGTAGTCCGGCAGGAAGTTGATCAGATCCTCTCTGAGGATCTCCGCCGGTCCCTTCAGATGGACCAGGTCCTCCTTCATTCCCTCGCTCGTCCGCTGGTCGTCGCTGACCCGGCCGCCGATGAAGAAGTAGGAGGAGAAGCCGGGGTCCCGGCCGCAGTCGCGCAGGATGCCGTCGATGCGGCGCGCGGAGGGCAGGTCGTCGCCGGATTTCGAGCTGTATCCGGACGACATGAACCCGAGGCCGACGTCGTTCATCGACAGGTGCTGCAGCTTCCGGCCCAGGTCGACGTAGCGCAGCCACTCCTTGCGGTTTCTGCTGACCACCGAGATGCCGATGCCGGCCCGGTCGTAGACCTGCTGGTTGATCGCGATGACCTGCTTCTTCAGGATGAGCTCGGCGGAGATCAGCCGCAGCCGCCCGTCCTCGTAGGCGTACTGGCCCGCCGGCAGGTCGGCGACCTTTCCGGGATGCGCCTGGACGTAGACGTCGAGCTCGTCCGGCGGTGGCGCGGTGTACGGGATCAGCTGGAACGTGCCCAGATAGTAGTCCTCATCGGCGCATTCCAGGACGTCCTTCGTCGCGGGCGCGTACTCCAGATCCGTGATGTACAGCCCGTATTCGGGCAGCACCTCCTCGAACAGGCCGACCATGTGGCCGGTCTCGATCTCGAGGACCTCGCGGATGTTGTTCTTGTAGACCGGTTCTATCGCCCGTTTCTTGCCGATGAAGTGCAGCCGCACCTGCGCCTCGGACCGCCCGGCCGTCGGTCTGATCAGCACGAGCCGGTGGTCCAGCGGATGGTAGTAGTAGAAGCCCGGTTCCAGGCCGCCGACCCGGTCGATCTCGAGGTACATCTGGGTCGCGTACAACGCCCCGGGCGACGCGTAGGCGTACTTCGGCAGCAGTCGCTCCTCGCTGAGGTGCTGCCCGAAATATCGCAGGATCTCGCCGAACTCGGCGAGGCCGAGGGTGTCGAGACTCCGGGAGTGCGTGCCCTCGACCTTCCTGGCCAGCAGCCTCAGGACGTCGTCCTTCGTGACCTCCCCGCCTTCGTAGAACCGGTAGGTCTTGCGCGCGAACGCCAGCCTGCGCTGTTTCCCGGCCGGCTCCCTGCCGGGCAGGTCGATCACCGGCCTGCCGCTGATCTCCTCGGCGTCCCGGACCCCGGCGTTGGACAGTTGCGCCCGGACCTGGAGCCTGCTCTCCTTGGACTGATGGTGGGCGCCGTGATTGCCCTGGTCCATCAGCATCGCTTCCTTGGGATCCAGTTCGACGCAGGCGATCAGGTTCTGGAATCCGGTCCGCGGGTCCTTCTTCACGATGGCCGCCGCGTGCTTGACCCAGTCGTGGGCCTCGATCGCCAGCCTGATCTCGTCCAGTTCGACGCGGAACCCCCGCAGCTTGACCTGGTTGTCCACGCGGCCGACGAACTGAACGGTGCCGTCGGGGTTCCAGTAGGCGAGGTCACCGGTCTTGAACAGCCTGCCCTCGCCGAAGGGGTTGCGCACGAAACGTTCCGCGGTCAGCTCGGGCCGATGCAGGTAGCCGCGGGCGACCTGGACGCCGCCGATGTACAGCTCGCCGATCTCGCCGACGGCCACGGGCGACCCGCCCTCGTCGAGGATGTGGTACTCGGTGTGGTCGACGGGCGCGCCGATCGAGATCGCGTTGGGGCCCTCGCCGACCGTCTCCCGGTCGACGGTGAACGCGGACGAGTTGATCGTGCACTCGGTCGGTCCGTACAGGTTGACCAGCGCGCAATCGGGCAGAGCCTCGAAGAACGTCGTCGCCAGCGTCCTGGACAGGGCCTCGCCACCGGTGAAGACCTGGGTCAGCGACGTGCAACTGCCGAGTTCCTCGGTGTCCAGCAGCGCCGTCAGCAGCGTCGGCACGCACTGCAGCGTGGTGACGTCGTGCGTCCTGATCACGTCGATCAGCCGCTCCGGGTCCCGGTAGACCCCGGGCGGGCCCGACACGACCGTCGCGCCGCAGGCCGGCGCGAGGATCTCCCACTGCGCCGCGTCGAAACTCATCGGCGTCTTCTGCAGGACGGTCTTCCCGCGGTCGATCCCATAGCGGGTTCGCAGCCACCGCAACTGGCTGACCACGCTGCGGTGCTCGATCATCACCCCCTTCGGCCTGCCGGTGCTGCCGGAGGTGTAGATGACGTAGGCGAGGTCCTCCGGACGCGAATCGGCGCCGACGGCGGCGCCGGGCGAACCGGCGAACCGCGCCGCGTCCTTCCGGGTGACGATCCTCGTCCCGGCGGGCGCCAGCTCGGTCAGCCTGGCCGCGAACGCCTCCTGCGTGACGATCACGCGGACGCCGGCGTCCTCGATCATGTAGCGGAGCCGCTCTTCGGGGTACTCGGGGGACAGCGGCAGGTACGCGCCGCCGGCGAACAGGATTCCCCACACGCCGGCCATCAGGTCGATCGACGGCTCGACGAACAACCCGACGCATTCATCGGGCGAGACGCCGATCTCCCGGAGATATCCGCCGAGTTCCGAGCTGCTCTCCGCGAGTTCGCGGTAGGTCATCCGGTGATTACCGTAAATGATTGCCGTGTCGTCCGGCCGCATCCGGACCTGGGCGTCGAGTAAATCAGGAAGACACGTGTCGTCGGGTAATTCGCGCCTCGCCCGAGCGACTGGAGTGGTGAACATTTCCTCCCCTTGCAATGGACGGAGAAAAGTTACTGGTAAGCCGTTTCCCTTGGTTTTCCCGCCGTTTTCTCGCGCTCGCCCGGGGGTGCGGTCGAAAGGTTGGCGAACACGACGGCGCCGATGATGATCAGAGCGCCGATGGCCTGAACGCCGGTCAGCACCTGATCGAGGAAGAAGTAACCGAGAACGGTCGCGACGATCGGGCTCGCGAAGGCGAGAAACGAAACCGCCAGTGCGGACAACCGCTCTATCCCGCGGAACCACACCGAATACCCGACCAACGAACCCAGCACGACCAGGTAAACGAAACCCGCGATGTTCGGGCCGTTGAGCTCACCCGGCAGCCCTTCGGCCAGCAGCGTGACCGGCAGCAGTACGAGCCCGCCCGTGGTGAGCTGCCAACCGGTGAACTGCAGCAGAGACACACCCGCCGGCCGTTTCCACCGCTTGGTGAACACGATGCCGGCCGCCATGCAGGCGGCGCCGGCCAGCGCCGCCGCGACGCCGACCAGGTCCAGCGCCGCCGTGGGCCGGATGACCAGCAGCGCCACACCGGCGGCGCCGACCACGCAGGCCACCACATGGACGAACCTGATCCGGTCGCCGAGCAGCAGCGCCGCGAGGATGAGCACCATCATGGGCTGGAACGACATGATCAGCGCGGCCACGCCGCCCGGCAACCGGTACGCGGCGACGAAGAGGAAGTAGAAGAACGCGCCGATGTTCAAGGTGCCCAGCACGAACGCGCGCCACCACCAGACTCCCCTGGGCAGGACCCGTCCGATGCCCACCAGGATCAGCCCCGCGGGCAGCGCGCGTACGGCGGCGGCCAGCAGCGGGCGATTCGCCGGCAGCAGCTCGGTGGTCACCAGATAAGTGCTCCCCCAGACCGCCGGCGCGAACGCTGTCACGACCGGGTCCAGAAGCCGGCCGCCGCTCTTCATCGCACGATGTCCGTACCGAAGTAGCGGTCGCCGAAGTCACCGATGCCGGGGACCATGTAGGCGTTCTCGTTCAGCCGCTCCTCGATGGCCGACGTCACGATCCGCAGGTTCGGGTGGCGCGCCCGGACCGCGTCGATGCCCTCCGGCGCCGACAGCAGGTTGATGAACACGATGTTGTCCTCCTCGACCCCCCGGTCGAGGAGGACGTCGAGGGCCGCCAGCGCGGTCCCGCCGGTGGCCAGCATCGGATCCAGCAGCAGCACGTGCCGCTGGTCGATGTCGGCGGGCAGGGCGGAGTAGTACAGGTGCGGCAGCTTCGTCACCTTGTCCCGCTGGATCAGGATCTTGCCGATCCGCACGCCCGGCAGGATCGCCCGCAGCTCGGACTCCATGCTCTCCCCGGCGCGGGCGACCGACACCCCGCAGATCCCCGGAGTCTGCCGCAGGCCGTGATAGGTGCGCCCCACCGGGGTGAGGACCTCGCACGAGTCGAACGGGAGAAGATCCAGCCCCGCTTCGATCAGCTGGCGGATGATCCGGCCCGACGAGGCGACGAAGTCCTCCCTGCCGACGTTCCGGTCGCGGATGACCGTGTGCAGCGCTCGCAGCTGCTTGGTCTGGGGCAGCAGATGCACGGTGCCGATCGCCGGCGTCATCGCGCTGGTCATGCGCCCTCATTCGCGAGCTGGGCGAAGGCCTTGCGGGCCTCCTCGACGAACTTGCGCACCTTCATCCGGTCCTTGCGGCCCGTCGTGTTCTCCAGGCCGGTGTGCGCGTCGACGGCGGCCGGGCGGATCTCGGCTATCGCGGCGGCGACGTTGTCCGGGTTCAGCCCGCCGGCGAGCATCAGCGGCCGGGGCGAGAGCCGGACCAGCTCGGCGCTGATCGACCAGTCGTGCAGCAGTCCGGTGGCGCCCTTGGCACCGGTCGCCGGGTTGAAGCTGTCGGTGATGAACATGTCGACCCACTCGGCGGCCTGGTCCACGATCTCGGTCAGCTCGTCGAGGTTGTCCTGCTTGACCACGAGGCTCTTGAGCACGTAGAGGTCGGGCGCGATGCGCCGGAGGGTCCGCAGCTCGCCGGGGGTGACGTCGCCGTGCAACTGGATGGCGGTGACACCCAGCTCCTGGCAGAACTGCTTGATCTCCTCGGCGTCGGTCAGGTAGGTGATCACGACGCCCCTGTGCGCCGGCTGGATCGCCTTGATGATCGCTGCGGCGTCCTTCTCCGACAAATCCTCGTTCTTCAGGGGAAGCCGCAAGGCGAAACCGAGCCAGTCCGCGCCTTCCTCGCAGATCAGGTCCGCCTCGGCCTGGTCGATGACACCGGCCACCTGAATGATTCCCTGCATGTTGAACCGCCTTTCAACCGGCCCGAGCCGGCACCGCTGAGAACGAATTGCATTAGGCCGTTGAAGATTGCCGTTAACGCCCGCCGACATCGCGGGTCTTACCAGAGAGAATCCACTCGGCTCCAGCCTGAGGCACCCCGATGTTTACTCTGGTGCCCGAACCGGTAACCGCGATGATCGTGACACATCGACCCATCGCAGTCAACAGTTTCCCGGACAGGTTTGACATCGGCGATCCATCTGCAGGTATCACATCAAAACGGACCGCTTAAAATCGGAGCCAATACACGAATAACCGCGACGGCGAGCCTGATCGGAGCGCCGCCGCGGATTACCGGAAATGGAATATCGGTCAGTTCTGGACGGGATCGGGTCCGGCTCGGTGTTCAACCGTGGAATTTCCCCGCCGTTTCCGGATGGCCGTCTCGGTCACGCCCGCGGCACAGGACCCCCGCTCGGCCGCTGTCGCCGAGCAGCGCGGACATCACCCGGTCGGGTCCGGGGGCGCGGCAGGGACCAGATCTACGCGGACCGAACGGTCAGGGCCGGATCGCCCACCGGGCCGCAGCGGCCTCGCGGCCACGGTGATGTTCCTGAGCTCGCGCCGGATCCACCGAGGGCGTCTCGCCACCTGCCGGGCACGGCAGAAGACTCGGCAGTGCCGAACGGCCGAGACGTCGCCCGCCGCGACATCGGTTCCCTCGCCTGATCTCTCGGTCACCTTCACCACCCTCGAACGGTCGAGACGGTGACGCCGAACGCGGACATGGGGACCCGGTCTCCGCGGCCGGCACGTCTCACCCCAGAACAACCTCACTTCTCGCTAATCACACACTTGCCAATTGCCTCATGTATCATGAGCAGCTCGTCCCGTCGACCGCAAGCGGTGCCCTGGTGACTCCTTGACGGGAACCGAGGGCACCATCCCTGCGGTGACATGCGGATTACGGGTTGCCCGGCGGTGTCGGCGAAGGACAGACCGGCGGACGGCCACGTCATCTCATGCTCGCGCTCTCTCCCTCGCGTACAGCCGGAGCGGGTTGTGGAGCCGGTACCGCTGCGGCCCCACCGGTTCGATCAGGTGCGCCGCCGCCAGCCGCTCCAGCGCTCGCTCGGCCTCCACCGGCGGCAGGCCGGTGACCGCCGTCGCCACCGTGGTGCTGAACTCGGCGCTGGGGTGCAGTCCCAGCTGCTGGAACACCCGCGCATCCGCGGGGGCGAGCGCCAGGTAGGACCAGGAGAACACCGTCCTGACCGCGGAACGGGGGTCGCCGAGGACGGTGAGCATGTCGAGAGCGTGCTCCTCCGCCGCCAGTTCCGCCGCGAACGCGTGCAGCGACTTGGCCGGCAGGTTGGTGAGCCGCTCCCCGGCCAACCGCAGCGCCAGCGGCAGGCCCGCGCAGCAGCCCGCGATCGCCGCAGCCGCTTCGGGTTCCGAGCCCACGCGAGCCCGGCCGATCATCTCGGCCAGCAACGCCACCGCGTCGGCCTGCCCCAGGGGAGGCAGTGTGATCCGCTGCGCGCCGTCGCGTACGGCCAGGCCGGACAGGCGCTGCCGGCTGGTGACGACGACCGCGCATCCCGGCGCCCCGGGCAGCAACGCCCGCACCTGCTGGGCGTCCGCCGCGTTGTCCAGCACGATCAGCAGCCTGCGACCGTGCAGGAACGACCGGAACAACGACGCGGGCTGTCCGGTCCCGGACGGCAGCCCACCGATGCCCAGCTCGTGCAGGAACACCTTCAACACGGCGTCGGGCGGCTGAAGGTCGCCGCCGTACCCGCCGAGATCGGCGAACAGGACCCCGTCGGGGAACAGGTGGCTGTTCTGATGAGCCCATCGGACCACCAGCGCGGTCTTGCCGACACCGGGCGGCCCGTCGACCGCGACCACCGGCACCACACCCGCCTGCCTGTCGTCCGGCAGCAGCGCCGCGGTCAGCTCGGCCAGTTCCCTCGTACGGCCGACGAACTGCACCGGCCCCCGCGGCAGTTGCGCCGGCCGCGGCCAGGCGTCCACCGCCGCCGGCGTGAGTGCGCGGACGGTGAGCGACTCGGCCAGCTCCCCGTCCAGCTCGAGCACCTTGTCGCAGCGTTGCGCCAGTTCCACCGACGGGTGCTTGATGCCGTTCTCCACCTTCGACATGTAGCTGTGGCTGTAGTGCGTCCGGCGTGCCAGTTCCCGGAGGGTGAGTCCGCGTCGCAGCCGTGCGGCACGCAGCGAGGCGCCGAAAGCGGTCAAGCCGTCGGAGGTCGCAGCGGCGGGCAGCGCTGAATCATCTTCAGCGGACACTTCTTCACATCCTTCCTTACGGCAGAGGGATGAGCTGGGATAGGGAGTTCAGTCCGGCAGGTCGCCCAGCGAGATGAGGAGGTCGCGCAGGGTGTCGGCCAATGTCTCGCGATCTGCCGGGTCGAGCGCGACGAGCAGCCGGTTCTCGGTCTCCACGTGGTAGGGCAGCACCCGTTCCATGAGCGCGACGCCCTCCTCGGTCAGTGCGACACGGACACAGCGGCCGTCCGAGGCGCTCGGCGTGCGCGTCACCAGTCCTCGGGATTCGAGCCGGTCCAGGCGCTGGGTGACGGCGCCGGACGTGACCATCGAGGCGCGCATCAGGTCGGCCGGCGACAGAGAGCGCGGCTCGCTGCGATACAGCGTCGCGAGGACGTCGAACGAGGCGGGATCGAGCCCGTGCGCGCCGAACGTCCGCCGCAGTGCCGCGGTGAAGAACCGCATCAGCCGTGGCAGCCGCCCGATCACCTCCATGGCCGACATGTCCAGGTCGGGGCGCTGTTTCTGCCACTGTTCCAGCACGAAGTCGACGTGATCCGTCGTCACCGTGCCCACCTGCGTTCTCCTCTCGGCTGGTTATTTTGCTTAGCACTAAGCTATAGTATCTTAGCGTTAAGCAAAATCAGCCTTGCAGGGTGCGGCCTGATCGGTGGCCTGCCCGATGTCTGTCACCGGGCCCGGCAGGCATCAAGATCCTGACCGCCGACCCCACCCGACAGTCAGAGCCGAACTCGACCGATGCGCGCCGGTCGGTCGGTTGTTCCCGCCTGCCCGGACCGGGCCCAAGCTCATAGGAGTAGGAGTAACCCGAATGACAAACGTCGAGTCCGTCTCCGCCGGGACCGCCAGACCGGAACGAGTGCCCATCAAGAGCTGGATAGCGGTGACCGCCGTCGCGCTCGGCACCTTCCTGGTGGTAACCGTCGAGAACCTGCCCATGGGCCTGCTCACCGCGATCGGCGGCGGGCTGAACGTCTCGGACGGCGAAGTAGGCCTGATGGTGACCGTGTCCGGCCTGGTCGCCGCCGTCACCGCGCCGCTGCTGCCGGTGGCGATCCGGGGACTGGACCGGCGCGTGGTCCTGCTCGGCCTGATCCTGCTGGCGTTGGTGGCCAACGTCGTGTCCGCCGTGACCCCCAACTACGCCGTGCTCATGGTGGCGCGGCTGTTCGTGGGCGTCAGCATCGGCGGGTTCTGGGCGCTCGCCGCGGGTCTCGGCGTCCGGCTGGTCCCCGAGGCGTACGTGGCCAAGGCCACCTCGCTGATCTTCTTCGGCGCCATGGCCGCCAACGTCATCGGCGTCCCGGCGGGCACGTTCGTGGGTGAGCTCACCAGCTGGCGCATCGCGTTCGGCGCGGTCGCCGCGGTCGCGCTCCTCCTGGTGATCGCACTGGCCGTACTGCTGCCGCGGATGCCGGCGACCGAGCCGGTCCGGCTGCGCACGCTGGCCGAGCAGCTGCGCACACCGGCCGTCCGGGTCGGCGTCATCGCCACCTTCCTGCTGGTGGCCGGACACTACGGCGCCTTCACCTTCGTCAGCCCGATCCTGCAGGACATCTCCGGGATCGACGCGACGTACGTCGGTCCGCTGCTGCTCGCCTACGGCGTGGCCGGCATGATCGGCAACCTCATCGCCGGTTCGTGGTCCGGCCGCAACGTCCGCGGCACCATCATCGTGGTGAGCATCGCGCTCGCGGTCATCCTGGCGCTGCTCCCGTTCATCGGCGGGAACACGATCAGCGGATCGATCCTGCTGATCCTGTGGGGTTTCGCGTTCGGCGGCCTGCCGGTGAGCGTGCAGACCTGGATCATCAAGGCGGCGCCCCAGGGCATCGAGGCCGCGACCGGGCTGAACACCTGCATGTTCAATCTGGCGATCGCACTGGGCGCGCTGTTCGGCAGCCTCATCGTGGGCCTGGTCACCGTGAGCGGCGTGCTGTGGGTCGCGGCGGGTCTCGTGGTCCTGACGTCGATCGTGGTGTGGGGCACCAAGCGGATCTAGACCTCGTCGCCCAGCGAGACCAGCAGCCGCCTGAGGATGTCGGCCAGGCTCTCCCGCTGATCAGGGGTGAGCCCGGCGAGCAAGCGCTGTTCGGCGTTCACGTGATCCGGCAGGGCCTGGTCGATGAGCTTGCGGCCCTCGTCGGTCAGGTCGACGTGAACGCCGCGGCCGTCGGACTCGTTGGGCGTCCGGACCACCAGCCCCCGCGCCTCCAGCCGGTCCAGGCGCTGGGTGACCGCACCTGAAGTGATCATCGATGAACGCATCAACTCGGCCGGGGTCAGCCGGCCGCCACGACGGAGGGTGGCCAGAACGTCGAACGACGAGGGGTCGAGGTCGTGTTCCGCGAACGTACGGCGCAGCTCGCCGTTGACGAGCCGGGTCAGTCTCGAGAGCCGACCGAACACCGCCATCGGGGAAACGTCCAGGTCAGGGCAGGCGGCAGCCCACTGCCGCAGGACGTGGTCGACGTGATCTGCCACATCGAAAAGGTTACCGCCCAAAGCAACCGACAAGGTCGAGAGGAAGCACAGGCATGCGCATCTCAGTGTTCGGAGCAACCGGAAACGTGGGTCGCCGCGTCGTCGCCGAGGCCGTGTCCCGCGGACACGAGGTGACGGGCGTGGCCCTGAACGCGGCGGCGTTCGCCGATCTCCCACCCGGAGTGGAGGGGCGCGTCGGCGACGCGACCGACCTGGACGCGGTCCTCCCCTTGATCACCGGACGCGATCTGGTGATCACCGCGACCTGCCCGGCGCCCGGCAACGAGAACGAGCTCGTCACCGTCGCCCACACGCTGCTGACGGCGTGCGCCAAGACCGGCACGCGCCTGCTGCTCGTCGGCGGCGCCGGCAGCCTGGCCGTCGAGGGCGGCGGCATCCTGATGAACGAGGTGGGCTACCCGGCCTACCTGCGGCCGATCGCGCTGGCGTGCATCGACCAGCTGGCGGCCTGCCGGGCCGACACCGTCGTGGACTGGGCCTATCTGAGCCCCGCCAAGCTGCTCGTGCCCGGTGAGCGCACCGGCCGGTACCGGATAGGCGGTGACGACCTGCTGGTCGACGCCGACGGTGACTCCCGGATCTCGCTGGAGGACCTCGCGGTGGCGCTGCTGGACGAGGCCGAACGGCCGCGGCACCACCGGATGCGTTTCACCGTGGCGTACTGACCCGCGAGCCCGCATCCGCCGGGGGACGGCTCCGGCCGTTCCCCGCCGCGCCGGGCGGAGGCGCCGGCCGCGGACCGGCCGGCTCGGGGAGCCGTCAGGCCTGCTCCTCGGTCACCTCGGCGGGCGGACGGCGTACGCTGCCCGCCTCGTCCACCGCGAAGCCCAACCTCATGATCATCTGAGGGTAGGCACCGTCGCACACGTGCTTGCGGATGAACTCCCGCAGGTCGGGCAGCTCCAGGGCCTGCGTGTGGAAGGCGGCGCTGAGGCCGTACGCCGAGGCGTACAGCAGGACCCGCTGCAGCGTCTGACCGGCGGTCAGCCAGTCGTCGGCGTCGTCGCCCCGCGTCGTCAGCACGGCGACGAGGCCGGTGGCGCCGGGCTCGTCGGACTCGACCCCCCAGTCGTGGCCTCTGGCGTAGTCGCGCTGGGCGAAATACTGCGGCCGCGTCCGTCCGGAGGCCGCCGGATAGCTTCCCGCCGGCACGCCGTCCTGCCTGGTGCTCCCCGGAGGCCGGGCCCATCGCATGATCTCCAGGCTGAACAGGCGGTCCCGGGATTGGACGTCCTGGGCGGCGCCCGTGAGCGCGGCCAGCACCCGCGCGTCCTCCTCCGCCCGGATCGGCCGCAGCCGCGCCCCCTCGTCGGCCGCCTGGGCGACCAGCACGTCGACCAGTTCGTCGGCGACGGCCAGCCCGGTGAAACCGCTCCGGTGGGTCCGGCGACGCTCGATCTCGGCGTGGAGCAGGCGGGCGTGTTCGTCGGGTTCTCCCCTCGCCTGCGCTCCCGCCTGGGCGGGCCGGACCGTGGCCAGCAGCAGCGGGCGCTGCGGATCGGGGCGCTTGCGCACCTCGGGGTGATAGCCGAGCGCGCGCAGCGTGACCCGCACGTTGAACAGGGCGGCCCCGCAGCTCACCACCATCTGGCGGCCGTCGGGGTCGGCGACGCGCAGCTTGCGGTCCGGGTCGGCGCGCAGGGCGATCTCGTCCCCCGACACGACGAAGGACCATGGCTGGCTGTTGTGCGGCGAGGGCGCCCACACGGCGGCCTCGACCGCCTCGTGCACCGCGCGGGTGGTCTCGTCGGATATCCGAGCGTCCATGGCGTCCCTCCATCCGGTGGTCTACCGCCAGGTCACAGGAGCGGCGGGGCGATCAGCAGGTCGTCGATCTCGAACGCCACGTCCGCGTCCACCTCGATGACGCCGTCGACGCCGCGTACCGCGTGCAGGAACGGCCGGATCTGCGACCGCCGGGCGACCGTGCCGCGCAGCGTGACCATCCCGGCCGCGACGACGATCTCCAGGTCGTCCGTCTCGACCGCCATCCGCTCGGCGATCTCCTCGATCTCCGCCCGCATGTCCGCCTCCGGCCGGGCGAACACGCGCAGCAGGTCACCCTGGTGGACGGTCCCGACGATGCGGCCGCTCATCGAATCGATCACGGGCAGCTGCTTGATGCGGTTGCGGTGCATCAGCCTCGCCGCGTCGCGTACCGGCGTCCCCCCGGTCACGGTGATCGCCGGAGTGGTCATGATCTCACCGGCGGTCGTGCCCGCCGCCTTGCGGCGCTCGGCCCGCGTCCTGCGGCTCTCGAACAGGCTTCCACCGGGATCGATCTCCTTGAGGAGGATGTCGTCCTCGGACACCACTCCCACCGGCCGCCGGTCGGCGTCGATCACGGTCACGGCGCCCACTTTGAACCGCCTCATCGTGTCGACGAGGTCGGCGAACGACGCGTCCATGCGAACGGCGATCGCCACCTTTCCCATGACGTCCTTCACCTTCATGCCCATCGGAACTTCCTCCCATCCGTGTCCCTACCAGCCTGTCCGCCGGCGTCCCGCCCGATCAGCGGTGAAGGTCCTGACCCGGCGGGACTTTCGACCGCACTCGCGGGGAACGGTTCCCAGGGGAGGCGAGCGGACACCGATGACGGCGGAGGGAACCGACATGCACAAGAAGGTGCGGGACGTGATGACCCGTGAGGTGGCCTCGGTCAACGGCAGCACACCGTTCCGTGACATCGCCGAGGTGCTCGTCGCCCACGAGGTGAGCGCGGTGCCGGTCGTGGACGGCGAGGGCCACGTCATCGGCGTGGTGTCGGAGGCCGATCTGCTGCGCAAGGAGGAGTTCCGTGAGCAGTACTACCGCGAGGGCTACCGGCCGCCTCTGCTGGCGCGCCTGCGCGACCTGGCGGCCCGTCCCGGCGCGGGGGCCGAGGAGAAGGCACTCGGCGAGACGGCGGCCGAGCTGATGACCGCCCCCGCCATCACGATCAGGCCCTACACCAGCGTGGTGAGCGCGGCCCGGGTGATGGCCGAGCGCGGCATCAAGAGGCTGCCGGTCGTCGACGACGAGGGCCGGCTGGAGGGGGTCGTCAGCCGGCACGACCTGGTCAAGGTCTTCGCCCAGTCCGACGACGAGATCGCCCGGGAGATCCGCGAGGAGATCCTCGACGACGCGCTGTGGGCGGACACCTCGGGTGTCGACGTCCAGGTGAACGACGGTGTGGTGACGCTCGGCGGCACGATGCCCCGTCCCGCCGACGCGCGGATCCTCGTACGGATGGTCGAGCGGGTCAACGGCGTGCTCGACGTGATCGACATGCTGACCTGGCAGGAGGGCGACGACACGGACGCGGGGTGACCGCTGATCCGCCCGTCGCCCCCCGGCCCCGGTCGGCTACCGGCCGCTTACGACCGCGAGCGGGCACCTGGCGTGGTGCAGCAGGGCGTGGCTCACCGAGCCGAGGACCAGCCCCGCGAGGTTCCCGCGGCCGCGCGAGCCGACGACCAGCAGGTCGGCGCGCTCCGACGCCTCGCCGAGCACCTCGACGGGATGCCCGCGGACGACCTCCTCGGTCACCTCGACGTCCGGGTAGCGCTCCCGGCGGCCCGCCAGCGCCTCCTTGACCACGCGGACCTCGGTCTGCTCGACGTCGAGATCGTCGGGCACGGGGACGATGCCGCCGCCCGCCTCGAACCAGGTCCAGGCGTGCACCGCGCGCAGCCTCGCCCGCCGCAGCGCGGCCTCGGCGAAGGCGAAGTCGAGCGCGGCCGCGCCGACCGGCGAGCCGTCCACCCCGACCACCACCTCGCCGCGCGGCGGCGTTGGCGTCTCACGCACGATCACGACGTCGCACGGGGCCTGCCCTGCCACGCCGTACGCGACCGAGCCGAGCAGCAGCCCGCGGAAGCCGCCGAGCCCGTGGTTGCCCACCACGAGGAGATCGGCCTTGGCCGCCGCGTCGATCAACGCGGTCCGCGGATCCCCGGGAAGGTGGGCGGAGTCCACCTCGACCTCGGGCGCCTCACGCCGAGCCCGGTCGACGGCGGCGGCCAGCGCCGTGTCGGCCCCCTCGCGCATCCACCTGGCGACCCCGGCGTAGCGGCCGCCCTGGCCTCCCTCGACGGCCTCGCCGCTCTCCAGCACCCAGCGCGGGATCGCGTGGACCAGCCGCAACGGCATGCCGCGCAGCACCGCCTCCCGCGCGGCCCAGGCCACCGCCTCCAGCCCGGCCTGCGAACCGTCCACCCCGGCGACGATCATGACGCCCCTCCTGTTCCCGATATCGGCGTCTCTCCATGACATCCTGCCCCGCCGTGTCCGGGCAGCGGCGAAAGTCCCGCCCGCTCAGGACCATGAGCAGTGGATCGCGGGCGGCCCGGCATGGGCGATGGGACGGTCAGGGCAGGCGGCCGACATGGGCGAGGGCCTGCTTCAGCAGGACGTCCTGCCCGCCCGACATCTCGCTCAGCACCATCGGCGAGGCCGCCTCCTCGGGCGTGAACCACACCAGGTCGAGGGCGTCCTGACGGGGGCGGCAGTCTCCCGCCACCGGCACGACGTACGCGAGCGAGACCGCGTGCTGCCTGGGATCGTGGTACGGCGTGACGCCCGCGGTGGGGAAGTACTCGGCGACGGTGAACGGCTGCGGGGAGGCCGGGACGCGGGGCAGCGCGACCGGGCCGAGATCCTTCTCCAGATGGCGCATGAGGGCGTCGCGGACGCGCTCGTAGTGGAGCACGCGGCCGGACACGAGGGCGCGGCTGACCGTCCCGTCCGATCCGATGCGCAGCAACAGGCCGACATGGGTGACCACTCCGGTGTCGTCGACTCGCACCGGCACGGCGTCGACGTAGAGGATCGGCATTCGCGCGCGCGTCGACTCCAGCTCTTCCGGAGAGAGCCAACCAGGTGTGGTTTCGGTCATTTCGGTCACCAGTCGATCCTACGCGGCGGCCGGGCGATCCGGCCCCCGTACGGCGAGTACGCCCCACGCATGCCGTCCGGCCCGCACTTTCGCGTCCCGCCGCGGTCACGTGATCATCAGGGTGGGTTCTGCGCCGGAGCGCTCGGGAAGCGGGAGCGTCACCTCCACCCGCGTTCCCGGGCCGCCCTCCGCACCGGACCTGCACGAGCCGGCGATCAGGCAGGTGCCGCCCAGCTCGGCGGCGCGCTCGCGCATCGAGGCGAAGCCGACGCCGGAGCGCCGCCGCTCGGGCAGCCCCCTGCCGTCGTCTCGCACCCGCAGGATCAGCGCGTTCTCCGAGCGGGTCAGCGTGACGAAGGCCCGGGTGGCGCCGGCGTGCTTGCGCACGTTGGTCAGCGCCTCCTGCACGATCCGATAGGCCGCCACCTCCACCGCGGCCGGCAGGTCACCGGTCTCGCCCGTCACCTCGACCTCGACGGGCGGCCCCGGCTCCGCGGCGAGCGCGCGCACCGCCCCGGGCAGGCCGAGGTCGTCCAGTCGGGGCGGGCGCAGGCCGTAGACCAGCTCGCGGATCTCCCGGGTGACCGCGTCCATGTCGCCGCACAGGTCCCGCAGCATCCGGTCGACCGAGGACGGGTCCTCCCGCAGGCACATCCGGGCGATGTTCAGTGACATCGCCATGTTGCCGAGCGCCTGGCCGAGGCCGTCGTGCAGGTCGCGGCGGAGCCTGCGCCGCTCCTCCTCTCGTGCGTTCAGGATGTGCTCCCGGGAACGCTGCAGGTGCGCCGCCATCAGCATGGCGTGCGCGACGTCCGCGACGAAGGGGGTCGCCACCCTGATCAGCCGCTCGGTGTAGGCGGCGGAGAAGCGCCGCGGTCCCGGCGGTCCGATCAGCATCCGGCCGACCGGCTCGCCGTGCCGTACCAGCGGCACGACGCGCGGGCCGGGCCCGGTCTCGCCCGACTCCACCCGCCTGCCCCCGGACTCGACGGCGACGCCGGTGACGCCGAGGCCGTCGTGCACCACCGCCGTGACGGCGGCCAGCGCGTTGGCCGGTTCCGTCTCGCCGACCTCGCGGGCCAGCCTTCCGGCGAGTCCCTCGGGCCGTCCGTGCCTGCCGTACAGCATCGTGTCGGTCAACCGGCGCAGGCGCCCGCGCAGCGGCTGGAAGAACGCGCCCGTCGCCAGCGCGGCGACCAGCCCCGCGACCTGGTCGTAGTCCGACACGAGCAGTCCGGCCAGGGCGCCGATGCCGAAGTACACCGCGCCGACGGCGGCGATCAGGCCGGCCGCGATGACGGTCCGGCTGATGACGGTGTCGATGCCGTACAGGCGGTGGCGCAGCACGGCGAACGCGATCGCCACCGGAACCAGTCCCGTCCAGATCGTCGCCGGCAGCCAGTGGTCCTCGCCGAGCAGCGGGAACAGCGCATAGACGACGAACGCGGACAGCGGCCAGGCGATCTGCCTGCGCGCCGTCGAGGTCGCGCGCCTCAGCCGTACGAACAGGGAGAGCACCGTGAGCACCACGCAGGCGTTCATCAGCAGGGTCAGCGAACCCGTGAGCGCCGGGTGGTAGGGGGCCAGGACCTCGATCGCCAGCGGGTTCGGGATGACCTCGGGCCAGCGGTACGTGCTCGCGGGCGGCGTCGGCCGCACGATGTTGCGCACCCCGTCGGCGAAGTACACGGCCACGCCGCCGACCGCCACCGGCAGCCAGCGGCGGGAGGGCAGGCGGTCGTCCGGCGAGAGCAGCGGCGTGAGGATCCCCAGCAGGCACCCCCCGGTCATCCAGCCCACGATGGCCAGGATGCGCAGCCACCCCGCGCTCTCCAGGTCGCCGGCCGCCGCCTGCGTGAACTGCAGCCCGATCGCCATCACGTTGACCGCGCAGCCGAGGCCGCCGACGCACATCAGCCAGGCCAGCTTGAGACGGGGACGGTGCGCGATCAGGAACGCGCCGATCAGCGGGAACGTCAGGCCCGCGCCGTGGTCGGGCGCCGCTGGCGGCCACGGCGCCCACTCCTTCGGCACCGACAACTGGATCGCGGTGCCGGCCGCGGTCAGCGACACCGACAGCACGGCCAGCACGGCGGACGTCCCCCGCGCCCATGTGACCGTTCGGGGGGCCGTGCCCGGTCCGCCGCCCCCGCCCGCTTCCCCGTCTTCCTCGACTGCTCGCATCCCCTACCCCCGTAGGTCCCCGGCTCCCCGTTGCCGGCGGATCGACCGGGCCGCGGCCGCACGCGCTCGACCACCTGCCGGGGCGTCCCGAGGGACGGCCGCCGACCGGCCCCCGCTGCCGGGGTGGCCGAGCATGACCGCCGCCGCCGCGGTCAGTGAACGGACATACTCACCGAACGGGCAGGCCGGTGACGGCGCGGCCGATGATGAGGCGCTGGATCTCCGACGTCCCCTCGAAGATGGTGTAGATCTTCGCGTCGCGGTGGAAGCGCTCGACCGGGTGATCGCGCGTGTAGCCGGCGCCGCCGAGGATCTGGATGGCCTGCTCGGTCACCCAGACGGCGGTCTCGCTCGCGACCAGCTTGCTCATCGAGCCCTCCGCCTGGGGGAACGGCCCGCCCCTCCGGCCCATCCAGGCGGCCCGCCAGGTCATCATCCGTGCCACGTCCACCCTGGTGGCCATGTCGGCGAGGAGGAAGGCGATCGCCTGGTTCTCGCCGATCTTGCGGCCGAACTGCTCGCGCTCACGGGCGTAGTCACGCGCGTACTCGAACGCCGCCCTCGCGGTGCCGACGGCCATGGCGGCGACCAGCGGCCGGGTGGCCTCGAAGGTCCGCATGGCCGCCTGACCGCCGGCGCGGGCCCCCGAACGCACCCGGGCGAGCCGTTCGTCCAGCTTCTCCTTGCCGCCCAGCAGACAGCGGCCGGGCACCCGAACGCCGTCCAGGACGACCTCGGCGGTGTGGGAGGCGCGGATGCCGTGCTTCTTGAACTTCTGCCCCTGGGCGAGCCCCGCCGTCCCCGGCGGGATCACGAACGAGGCCTGGCCGCGGGTGCCGAGGTCGGCATCGACCGACGCGACGACGACGTGGACGTTGGCGATCCCGCCGTTGGTGGCCCAGGTCTTCACCCCGTTGATCACCCACTCGTCCTTGGCGGCGTCGTACTCGGCCCGGGTCCTGATGGCGCCGACGTCGCTGCCGGCGTCCGGCTCGGACGCGCAGAACGCGCCGAGCTTGACGTCGTCGGGAGTGCCGAACATCTGCGGCAGCCACTCCCCCATCTGCTCGGGGGTGCCGTTGGCCGCGAGGGAGGCGGCGGCCAGCCCGGTGCCGACGATCGACAGGCCGATGCCGGCGTCACCCCAGAACAACTCCTCGAAGGCGACCGGCAGCCCGAGCCCCGACTCCTCGAACCACTGCTGGGCGAAGAAGTCCAGCGAGTAGAGCCCGAGCTTGGCGGCCTCCTGGATGATCGGCCAGGGGGTCTCCTCGCGCTCGTCCCACTCCGCGCCCGCCGGGCGGATCACGTCGGCGGCGAAGCCGTGCACCCAGTCGCGCAACTCGCGCAGGTCGTCGCTCAATTCGGGGCGGAAAGCGCCGTTTTGCTCGCTCATGGACCATCCCTGCAGTCCGGTGAGGGTTACCGGAAGTAACGGTTACTGGCGGGTAACCCTATCACTGCGGAGATCTCGAGTCACATGGCCGCGTGCCGCTCCAGGAAGGCGTAGAGATCGGCCTCGTCGACGCCGGGGAACGACCCCGGCGGCAGCACGGTCAGCACGTGGGAGTTGGCCCGCGCCGACGGCCAGGCGAACCCCTCCCAGCGCTGGGCGAGCTCTGCGGGCGGGCGCCGGCAGCAGTCGCCGCCGGGGCACTTCGACTTCGTCCGTACGGTCGTCTCGCGGCCGCGGAACCAGCGGGACTCCCGGTACGGCACGCCGAGCGTGATGGCGAAGTCCTTCTCCTGGGAGGGGTCGACGTGGGCGATACAGAAGTACGTCCCGGTGGGCGAGTCCGAGTACTGGTAGTACAGCGAGAAGCGGTCGGGCGAGCGGAAGACCTGGCGGCCCGACCACTGCCGGCACATCCGCTGCCCCTCGATCGCCCCCTGCTCGTCGGCGGGGAAGACGATGCCGTCGTTCTCGTACGCCTTGTAGATGATCCCGTCGGCGTCGTTGCGCACGAAGTGGCAGACCAGGTCGAGGTGGCGGGTGGCGAGGTTGGTGAACCGGTGCGCGGCCATCTCGTAGGAGACGGCGAACACGTCGCGCAGGTCCTCCACCGACAGCGCCCGGTCCTGCTTGGCCTCCCGCAGGTACGGCACTGCGGCGGTCTCGGGCACCAGCACGGCGGCGGCGAAATAGTTGGCCTCCACCCGCTGGCGCAGGAAGTCGGCGAAGTCACGGGGCCTGTGGTGCTGGAGCGCGAAGTGGCCGAGCGTCTGCAGCAGCACGGTCCGAGGGCTGTGCATGCCGCCGAGATGCTCGCGCTTGAGGTAGATCCGCCGGTTGCGCAGATCGGTCACCGACCTGGCCGAACGCGGCAGGTCCTGGACGGTGTGCAGGGTGAACCCGAAGTGCGACACCAGCGCCTGCACGGTGCTCTCCGACAGCGCGCCGGCGCGGTAGCCCACGGCGTCGAGCGCCTCGGCCGCCGCCTTCTCGATCTCCTCGAAGTAGTTGCCCAGCTCACGCTGCTTGCGCCGGAGCTCCACGTTGGCCGCCCGCGCCTCCTCCGGCGTGGCCGTACCCTTGGCCTCCCTGGCCTTGAGCTCCTGGAACAGGCCGAGGATGTGCTCCAGGACGTCGTTGGGCACGCGCGCGGAGACCTTGAGCCGGCTGAGCCCGATCGCGGCGTACAGCGGATCGCGCTGCGCCTCCTCCAGGGCGATCTCGAGCTGGGCCCGCCGGTTGGGCGCCTGCCTGCGCAGCAGTTCCTCGACCGGCACGTTCAGCGCGGCCGCGAGCGACTTCAGCAGCGACAGCTTCGGCTCGCGCTTGCCGTTCTCCAGCAGTGAGAGCTGACTCGGCGCCCGCCCGACCCGCTGGCCGAGCTCGGTCAGGGTGAGACCACGCTGCCTGCGCAGGTGCTTGAGCCGCTGCCCGAAGGCCAGGAGGTCGAGCTCCTGCGTCAAAGACAGCGGTTCTTCGCCAAGAATCGAGGCCATGAACCGATCCTAGGCGAAAAATCCTCGGATCTTCCACCGATAGGTGGTCCACACCACTTGATTGGTCTAGTCCATCGGGAAAACTCGTCATTTCTTCACCGCTGAATACTGTCGAGTCTTCGTGTTAGCAGAATATTTTGCGTTCTTCCGTGACAGATGTCCTTGTTGATCTCTCTTCGGGGCAACAGACTCGGAAGCAAGCCCCAGGTGACGACAGAGCACGCAACAAGGGAGTGATCTGGACATGTCGGATCGCATCGCCGCTGCCGCCCGGCAGTTGCAGCAGGATTGGGAGACCAACCCCAGGTGGAAGGGCATCGAGCGGACCTACACCGCCGAGGACGTGATCCGGCTGCGAGGTTCCGTCCAGGAGGAGCACACGCTGGCCCGGCTGGGGGCCAAGCGGCTCTGGCACCTGCTCCACACCCGGGACTACGTCCACTCGCTGGGGGCGCTCACCGGCAACCAGGCCGTGCAGCAGGTGAAGGCCGGTCTGAAGGCGATCTACCTGTCCGGCTGGCAGGTCGCCGCCGACGCCAACCTGAGCGGGCACACCTACCCGGACCAGAGCCTCTACCCCGCCAACTCGGTGCCGGCCGTGGTCCGGCGCATCAACAACGCGCTGCTGCGCGCCGACCAGATCAGCTGGTCGGAGGACGACGAGAACGCCCCTTACTGGCTGGCCCCGATCGTGGCCGACGCCGAGGCGGGCTTCGGCGGCGTGCTCAACGCGTTCGAGCTGATGAAGGCGATGATCGCCGCGGGCGCCGCCGGCGTCCACTGGGAGGACCAGCTCGCCTCCGAGAAGAAGTGCGGCCACCTGGGAGGCAAGGTGCTGATCCCGACCGGCCAGCACATCAAGACCCTCAACGCGGCCCGTCTGGCTGCCGACGTCGCGGACGTCCCCTCACTGATCATCGCGCGGACCGACGCCCAGGCCGCGACGCTGCTGACCAGTGATGTCGACCCCCGCGACCAGGCCTTCGTCACCGGCGACCGCACCGCCGAGGGCTTCTACCGGGTCCGCAACGGCGTGGCGGCCTGCATCGCACGCGGCCTCGCCTACGCCCCGTACTCGGACCTGCTGTGGATGGAGACCTCCACGCCCGATCTCGACGTGGCCAGGGAGTTCGCCGAGGCCATCAAGGCCGAGTACCCCGACCAGATGCTCGCCTACAACTGCTCGCCGTCGTTCAACTGGAAGAAGCACCTCGACGACTCCACGATCGCGAAGTTCCAGCGGGAGCTCGGCCACATGGGGTACAAGTTCCAGTTCATCACGCTGGCCGGCTTCCACTCGCTGAACTACTCGATGTTCGACCTCGCCAGGGGCTACGCCGACGAGGGCATGACGGCCTACGTCGGGCTGCAGGAGGCGGAGTTCGCCGCCGAGCGGCGCGGCTACACCGCCACCCGCCACCAGCGCGAGGTCGGCACCGGATACTTCGACCTGGTCAGCACGGCCATCGCGCCGGACTCCTCGACCACGGCCCTCAAGGGCTCCACCGAGGAGTCGCAGTTCGCCGAGGCTCACTAACTCGCACGGGCAGCGTACGGCAGCAGGTCGAAACCGGCCCCGCCGCGGAACCGCGGGTCACTCCCGGACCCGACGGACCGCGGCGGGGTCCCTCACACGCATCGCCCTCACACGCATCGCCCTCACACGGATCTCCTCACGCGGGTCTCCTCACGCGGAGGAGCGCAGCGCGCGTGCGTACCAGCGGCCGTCCACCGTGTCGAGCCGCAGCCGCCGCCCGAAGCAGTCGGAGAGGTTGGCCCCGGTCAGCACCTCACGCACCGGACCGGCCGCGACGATGCGGGTGTCCTTCATGAGCAGCGCGTGGGTGGTGGTCGCCGGCACCTCCTCCAGGTGGTGGGTGACCAGCACGGTCGTCAGGCCGGGCCGGGCCGCGGCGAGATCCTCCAGCGCCTCGATCAGGTCCTCGCGGGCGGGCAGGTCGAGGCCCGCGAACGGCTCGTCCAGCAGCAGGATCGCCGGGTCGGCCATCAGCGCCCGGGCCACCCGGATCCTGGCCCGCTCCCCCTGCGAGCACACCCGGAACGGCCGGTCCCCCAGGTCCTTGCAGCCGAGGTCGGCCAGCAGCCGCTCGGCCCGCTCCCGCTCGGCTTCGCCGTACCTGTCCCAGAGCGGGGCGCTGGTCCCGGTGTGCCCGGTCAGTACGACGGTGAGCGCGTCGGCCGCCTCCTCCTCGAGCAGTGCCTCGTCGACGAGCCGCTGGCTGGCCGCCACCAGCCCGATGTCCCGCCGCAGCTCCCGCAGGTCGACCCGGCCGAGCCGCCGTCCGAGCACGGTTACGGTGCCCGAGCTCGGGTGCCGTACGGCTGCCGCGACCGAGAGCATCGTGGTCTTCCCCGCCCCGTTGGGGCCGAGGATCACCCAGTGCTGGCCGTACTCGACCCGCCAGTCCGCCCCGGAGACGAGCGTCCGGCCGACCACACGGATTGTCACATCGTTGAGTTCGAGAGCTGCGTCCACCCGACCAAGAATGCACCAGACCACCCCCGGCCCGCTGCAGGCGCAGGCCGACTCGGCCCGGTTCAGGCGGCGGCTTCGCTCTCGGAGCGTACGGCGGTTCCGGCGCGGCCGGCCGCCTCGACGGCGTCGAAGAATCGGGAGATGTGCTTGAACACCATGCGTGCCTCGGGGAGGAGGTCGGCGAGGATCGGGAAGACGTGGGGCATCCGGCGCCACTCCTCGTAGGTCACCGGCACGCCGTTCTCCCGCGCGCTCAGCGCGACCCGGTGGCCCTCATCGCGCAGGACCTCCGTCGAACCCGTCACGATCATCAGTGGCGGGATGCCGGTGTAGTCGCCGTAGACGGGGGATACGAGGGGGTCGAGCGGGTCGAGGCCGTCGGTCCAGCGGCGGGCGAGCCAGTCCACGCGCCCGGCGGGAAGCATGGGGTCGCTCCAGTGGTTCACCCTGCGGCGCGAGCTGCTCAGGTCGGTCCAGGGGGAAAGGCATACGCCGGCCGCGGGCAGGGGCATGCCCCTGTCGCGCAGGGCGAGCAGGCTGGCCAGGGTGAGATGGCCGCCGGCGGAGTCGCCGGCCAGCAGGATGTCCTCGGGGGCGTACCCGCGATCGAGCAGGCACTCATAGGCGGCGAGCGCGTCGGAGAGCGACTCGGCGAGCGAGTGGACCGGTCCCTGCCGGTAGTCGAGGGAGAGCACCGGCCGCCCGGCCGTGAGCGACAGCCGCCAGGTGATCGGGCGATGCGTGGCGGCCGAGCACAGGAAGTACGCGCCACCGTGGAAGTAGAGCAGGACCTTGCCCTCGTCCATGCCGTCGCCGGCGCGCACCCACTCGCCGGAGCAGGCGCCGAACCTCTCCTGTTCTATGGTCACGTGCTTGGGAAGGATGCCCGGCACGCGCTCGCCCAGGCCCATCACCCGGCTGGCGACCGTCATGCCCGTGGTGTTGCGGAGGAGGATGCTGGTCATCGGCTTCATCGTCCCCCGGAGCAGTCCGTTGAGGGCGGCCGCCTGCCAGCTCACGGGGTAATCAGGATGAACATCACGGTTCAGCTCGTCACCCATTCAAAACCTCCCAAAAGGGACATTCCCGTATAGGTAACGGTTCTACCGGTCGGTATGTTTCACCCTCCTCACAGACTGGTTACGGTCAGGTAACGCTCCTGGTGGGAGCCCTGTGGGCAGGACATCCCCCTGTGCTTCCCGCTGCCCAGGAAAGCGCTCGGTAATCAAGTGCACGCGGCCGCATGATGATTTACGATCTCCACGGTCCGGACCACGCGCCCGGACCACCCCTCGAGCCACTCCCCGGACCACACGGTCCGGACCGACGCGTCCTGATCTCCCCGCCGACTCCCAACCGCCAGACTCCCGACCGCCAGACTCCGGACCGTCCGACCCCGACCGCCCGATCCCCCGGGCCCGACTTTGGGAGGTGTCCTGCCTTCTTCCTCTATCTGCGACTCGTCCGGTACGGCTTCCGCAGGCACGCGACCTACTGGGGCGCGGCGGCGGCCGGCGCGCTCACCAACACCGTCTTCGGGGTGCTGCGCGCGTACGTGCTGATCGCCCTGTGGGAGTCCCGGCCGGGGCTCGGCGGCTACGACGTGGGCGACGCCGTCACCTTCTGCTTCCTCACCCAGGCGTTCATCGGGCCGATGCAGCTGTTCGGCGGGGGTCTGGAGCTCCCCCGGCGCATCCGCAGCGGCGACATCGCGCTCGATCTCGTCCGCCCGGCGCCCCTGCAGATGTGGACCCTGTCGGAGGACCTGGGCCGGGCCGCCTACCTCTTCCTCGCCCGCGGCCTCCCGCCCACGCTCGCCGGCGCGCTGCTGTTCGGGATCGAGCCGCCGGCCGAGGCGGCCGCCTTCCTGGTGTGCCTCGTCCTCGCCGTCGTCGTCAGCTTCGGCTGGCGCTACCTGATCGCGCTCGCCGCCTGCTGGGTGCTGGACGACCGGGGCCTCAACGTGATGTCGATGGTGCTCACCACGTTCTTCAGCGGGATGATGCTGCCCTTGGTGATCTTCCCCGGGTGGCTCGGTTCGCTCGCCCGCTCGCTGCCCTGGGCCGCGATGGTGCAGGTGCCCGCCGACGTGTACCTGGGCAGGATCGGCGACCGGACCGGCGGCCTGGCGGGGGCCCTGGCGTTCCAGTGCCTGTGGGCGGCCGTGCTGCTCGGGCTGGGCGCGGCCCTCACGGCGGCCGCCCGGCGGAAGGTGGTGATCCAGGGTGGCTGAGCGACCCGCGGGCGCCGCCGAAGCGGGAGGTCCCCGTGGTTAGAACCTACGCGCTGCTCGTGTGGACGTGGACCAGGGCCGCCGCGCAGTACCCGCTCTCGTTCGCCCTCATGACCGTCGGCGGGTTCGTCGTGAGCGGCCTCGACATCGCCGTGATCTGGGTGATCTTCGCGAACACCTCCTCGCTCGGCGGCTTCGGCCTCACCGAGGTCATGTTCCTGTACGGCTCGGCCGGCCTGGCCTTCGCCATCGCCGACCTGCTGTTCAGCAACGTCGACCGGATCAGCGAGCACATCAGGGCCGGCACCCTCGACGCGATGCTGATCCGGCCGGTGAGCCCGTTCGTACAGGTGGCCGCCGACCGGTTCATGCCGCATCGGATCGGCCGGGTGGCCCAGGCGGCCGTCGTGCTGGGCATCGCGCTGCCCCGGCTGGACGTGCCGGCGGGCCGCGCCTGGATGATCCCGGTGATGGTCGTCTGCGGCATCGTGATCTTCACGTCCGTCTGGGCCCTCGGCGGCGCCGTCCAGTTCCTGCTCACCGACGCCCCCGAGGTCGCCAACGCGTTCACCTACGGGGGCGGCATGCTCACCCAGTATCCGCTGAGCGTCTACGGCGACCACATCGTCCGGGGTGTCACGTTCATCCTGCCGCTGGCGTTCGTCAACTGGCAGCCGGGGCTGTACGTGCTCGGTCGCGACGACCCGCTCGGCCTGCCGCACTGGGTGCGTTTCCTCTCCCCGGCCGCCGCCGTCGCGCTGGCGCTCGTCGCCGCGCTCGCCTGGCGCGCCGGGATCCGCCGCTACCGATCGACGGGGAGCTGACCATGATCGAGGCCGCCGCTCTCGGCCGCGCCTTCAAGGTGCGCGGCCGCGTCGTGCATGCCGTACGGGACCTGTCCTTCCGCATCGAGGCCGGGGAGTTCGTCGGCTGCCTGGGCCCGAACGGCGCCGGCAAATCCACGACGATCAAGATGCTCACCGGCATCCTGTCGCCGACGTCGGGCCGGGTCACCGTGGCCGGCCTCGACCCCACCCGCCGTCGTACGGCTCTCGCCCGGCGGATCGGCGTGGTCTTCGGCCAGCGGACCACGCTGTGGTGGGATCTGCCGCTGAGGGACAGCTTCGAACTGATCCGCCTCCTTTACAAAGTAGATCGAAAGCCGTTCCGGGAGCGGCTGGACGAGTTGACCACTCTCCTCGACATGGCCGGGTTCCTGACGACCCCGGTCCGGCAGCTCAGCCTCGGTCAGCGGATGCGCGGCGACCTCGCGGCGGCGCTGCTCCACGACCCGGCGGTGCTCGTCCTCGACGAGCCGACGATCGGCCTCGACATCGTCAGCAAGGCGGGAGTGCGCGACTTCCTGCGGCGGCGCAACGCCGAGTACGGCACCACGGTCCTGCTCACCACCCACGACCTGGGCGACGTCGAACGGCTGTGCCGCCGGGTGCTGCTGATCGACCACGGCAGGCTCGCCTTCGACGGCACGGTCGGCGAGCTGCTGGCCACCGTGCCGGGCGAGACCTCGATCGAGGACGTGGTGGCGCACCTCTACCGCAACGGCGCGTCGCCGACCGGCGAGCCCCGATAGCGGAGGCTCAGAAGCCGAGGCCCTCCTCGTCCTCTTCTTCCTCCTCGCTCCCGACCTGGCGCGCCCACCGGGACGGCATCAGCACCGGGAGGAACAGCGCGATGCCGACCATGGCGTAGACCCCGCTGGACAGCAGGGTGAGCGTCCCCTGTCCCGCCTGGGCGAGCTCATGGTGCACGGAGGCGCCGGTGGGGGCGAGGGACGCGGCCCGCGAGACGTCCAGGACATAGACAACGGTCCAGGCGAGCAGCGCCATCGACGGGATGAACGTCGCCAGCGGGGACACCCGGCCCACCAGGACCAGCCCGAGCAGCAGACCCACGGCCACCATCGCACCGATCGCGATCAGCATGCGGGGTTCCTTGATCGGATCGACGTTCTGCACCGCGCCTCGAATCACCTCCTGGGAGGCCCATCCGCCACCGAGGAGCAGGGCCGCGGCGACGAAAACGCCCAGCAGCAGCCCGAAGAAGTGCCGCATGCACACCACCTAGTGAGAGGTTCGCGGCAACATTAGCGACAAATCTCCGCCGCGGGCAGCAACTTAGGCGGTTATGTCATTAGATGTGAAGCGAGACCACGCGATGGCCCCGCGGAGAGCGTGACTTCGACGGTGATGTGCGGATTGTCCGGCTGCGGGAGCTGAAGCCGACGCTTGAACTCCTCGGTATCGTCCGGCATCACCTTCGGCTGAACGGTGACCTTGACCTGGCCGGTCTCGTCATCCGGGTGCGCCGTCATCGTGGCCACCTCGGGACGGGATCGGAGCCAGGAGACGACCGTGTCCTGGGCCCGCCGGAGCTCCGCGGTGGAGAATCCCTTGCCGCCGATCAGGGTGACCTCCATGGGGAGGGTCCTGGCCAGCTCGATCGCGCGAGCCGGGATGGAACCCTTGAAGCCGACGCGCAGCCCCCGATGGTCGTCGACGTATCCGACGCCGGAGATCTCGTCAGGGAACTCCGCATTGAGTTTGTCGATCACCCGGCTGTTGGACGACTGTGCGCCGAAGCGGTCGATGGCCTCCTCATAGGAAATGCCCTCCGATTTTGCGATGGTCCCGATGTCGACCAGCTCGGCGTAGGGAATGCCGTCGATCGTCACGTCCGGTTCGGTCACCGCGGGGTCGTAACCGTCGAAGTCCGTCGGCCTGGGGGACGAGGTAGCGGCCACCCGGGCCGCGTACCGTTTGACGACCTCCTCCAGGGGCCGGCCCGACGACGCCGCCTCTCGTTTGAGCCGCTCCAGGGTGGGCCGATGCGGTGTGGGCTGATCGGCCCGCGGCAACACGATCGTCTCGGTCGAGGCCACAGCGAACATCGGACCGGCACCGGACTGGCCGCAGGCGCACAACGACGCGAGCAGCGCGATGACGGTCAAACGCGATCTCTTCATACCGAAGGGACGTGCCACCGACCTGGAGGGTTCATTCAGGCGCTGGCGCAGGTGCCCCGAACCCGGATGCACGTCGACGAGCTGGTCGAGCACGGGACGATCCTGGACGAAGAGCGCGACCTTATCGCCGGAAAGCGCGACGCCACGCGACTCGGCTTCGCGATCTTGCTGAAGTTCTGCACGCAGCACGGCCGGTTCCCGCGCGGTCGTTCAGTCCGCCGGACGACGTGGTCGAGCATGTGGCCAAGCGGGTTCAGGTTCCCGCCTCAGAGCTCGGCTTCTACGAGTGGTCCGGCTCGACGATCGAGTACCACCGCAGTCAGATCCGCACGCACCTGGGCTTTCGCACCTGTACGACCGCAGACGCGACAAAGCTGGCGGTCTGGCCGGCCGAGCGCGTCGCGCACGCCGAGCGACGGCCCGAGCGGGTGCGAGAGGAGTTGCTCAAGCATCTGCGCGAGGAGCGGATCGAACCGCCGGTGCGGGGCTGGTCGGTGCCACCGGGTGCCCGGGATCGTCGCGGTGGAAAATCGCCAGGAGGGCGAACCAGACCAGGATCATGATTCCGGCCGGGCGCAGGAATTCCTCAGCGAGAAGGGTGCCGACGAAGGAGTAGCCGCCGAGCCAGACGCCGGTGATGACGCCGACCACGCGGACCGGCCAGGAACGGCTGACCAGGGAACTCGCCACAATCCAGACACCGGCGAGGACGTGGCCGCCGAGCCGGACCGCCCAGGCTGTGTCGTACTCGATCGCGTTGATCATCAGGATGCCGGCGAGTACGTCGAGTGCCACCCAGCCGTAGCCCGCGGCTTTGGCCCAGGGCGCCGCCTCCAGGCGCGATACCAGAAAGAGGATCGAGAGGTGGAAGAAGACACCCAGGTATTCTCCCCACGCCACCTCCGGGTCCGTGAAGAAGGCGATCACGGCAGGGAGGAACAGAAGGAGGGGTAGTAGCGCCACCAGGCGCAGGCCGGCGTAGTGCCGCCGAGGATCGAGCATCGGAGAAGTCCTTGTACATCGAGCCGTCTGGTCGGGTCGAACACTAGAAAAGAAGGTGTTGATATGTCAACAGTTGGGCCGGGTGAGGCGACTGAGCTGTGGCTGCGATGGAAACGCGCCCATGAGATGGTCCGTGCCGCCGTCGTCGCCGAAACCACCGCGGCGTCCGGCGTCTCCGAGCCGGAATTGAGCGTCTTGGCCTGCCTGCACGAGTCCGGCGGGAGTCTGCGGCAGAACGCCCTCGCCGCCGCCCTCGGCTGGGACCGGACGCGGCTGTCGCACCTGCTGACCCGGATGGCCGACCGCGGCTACGTGACCCGCGACAAGCTTCCGAACGGGATGGAGGTCGCGCTACGCCCGGCAGGCAGGCACACGATCAACGCGACGTTGCCGACACTGGAGACGGCCACCCGACGTCACCTGCTGGACCGGCTCGGCCCGGACGACGCCAAGACGCTTAAGGCCCTCATTGATCGCCTCCTGTCCGGCGAAGGAGTGGCAGCCGAGGCCAAGACCGGGGCACCCGGCGTGGGGGCCAAGAGGGGCCGGCCCCCCTCCTCTGGCACCGTCATGCGCATGCTCCGCGACCACAACACCGGCATCGCCGAGCTGGACGCGGGAGCCGACGATGCGAGCAACGGCCGTAGTCCCTCGCCGGCACCCGAGCCGTGAACCGTCCCCGGCCATGATCCAAGATCGTGATAATACCGAGACCTCGGTCGGGGGATCCTGCGTTATCACAGGTCATCGGCGTATCCGATCGATTCCGCATGAGATCACGACGATCCCGGGCACCGACCTCGACGCACCGGTCCCTCGACCGCGGCCGGGACGCCCCGCTCCCAGCGTCCGCTGGGCCCTCACCCACGTGATCGAGGAGAGCGGACGTCACGCGGGCCACGCGGGCATCCTCCGCGAACTGATCGACGGCACGACCGGGCGCTGACCCCCGGCGCTGCACCGGCTGCGTCACAATGGCCCGCATGTCTTCTATGCCCGAGATGCATGTCGAGGCCGCGTCTTCGTCGCGATTCAACGACTACGACATGCTCGCCGAGGGGTACACGGCCGAGAACGAGACCGGTCTCCTCAACGCGTACTACGAGCGGCCCGCGATGCTGGAGCTCGCCGGGGACGTGACCGGAAGGCGCATCCTCGACGCCGGCTGCGGCTCGGGTCCGCTGTTCTCCGTGTTGCGCGATAGAGGCGCCATCGTGACCGGCGTCGACGCGAGCGCCGGGATGCTGGAGCTGGCCCGACGGCGGCTGGGCGCCGACGCGGATCTTCGGGTCGTCGACCTGGCCGGCCCACTGCCCTTCCCCGACGACGCGTTCGACGACGTCATCGCGTCCCTGGTGCTGCACTACCTGAAAGACTGGGGACCGACACTGGCCGAGCTGCGACGCGTGCTGAGGCGTGGTGGCAGGCTCCTCATCTCGGTCGATCACCCGTTCATGAGCACCCTCATGCAGCACATGGCCGGGGAAAAGCCCACGTACTTCGAGACCCGTAACCGGACCCAAGAATGGACCATGGGCGGGCAGACCGCCCAGATGAGCTTCTGGGACCGGCCGCTGCACGCGATGACCGAAGCCTTCACCGCGGCCGGCTTTCGCATCAGCGTCATCAGCGAACCGCCGTTCGTGCCGGAAGCCCGCGAGGTGTTCCCCGAGGAGTTCCGTGAGATCACCGGCACGAGGTTCCTGAGCTTCTTGTTCTTCGTTCTCGAAGCCGGCTGACGACGCCTCGTAACGATCGATTCATGGCCCATGGCGGTACCGTCCATCTCGAGGACGCCGCCCCCGGGCTGCGCGCGGTCGTACGGCTCCCGCTCGCCGATGCCTGAACCGGCTCCTCGCCGCCGCCCCCCTGAGCTCACCCTGGAGAGACCACGATGCTTCCCGAGCACGGCAGGCCCGCGTCCGAACTGCTCGCCGAGCTGTCCGCGCTGCGGGCCGACGACCTGCCGGTACGCGGCGGCAGGGTGACCGCGTACGTCTACGACACCGGGCGGCCCGAGGTGCACGACGCCGCACACCGGGCGTACGCCGAGATGCTCGAGGTCAACATGCTCGACCCGACGGCGTTCCCCAGCATGGTCGCGCTGGAGAAGCAGGTGGTGGGCGCGGCCGCCGAGCTGCTCGGACGGCCCGGCGCTCCCGGGATCTTCACCAGCGGCGGCACGGAGTCGATCATGCTGGCCGTGAAGGCGGCGCGGGACGCCCGCTCGGGGGCCGACCGCGTGGTGCTGCCGGTCACCGCGCATCCCGCGTTCCACAAGGCCGCGCACTACCTCGGCATGGAGACCGTGCCGGTGCCGGTCGACGCCGAGACGTTCCGTGCGTCGGTGCCCGCGGTCGCCGAGGCGATCGACGAGCGGACGGCCCTGGTCGTGGCGTCCGCCCCCGCCTACCCCCAGGGCGTCGTCGACCCGGTGGCGGAGATCGCCGGGCTAGCCGCCTCGCGGGGGGTGCCGTGCCACGTCGACGCCTGCGTGGGCGGCTGGCTGCTGCCCTGGCTGCGCGAGGCGGGCGCGGCGATCCCGCCCTTCGATCTCGGCGTTCCCGGGGTGACCTCGATCTCCTGTGACCTGCACAAGTTCGGCTACGCGCCCAAGGGCGCCTCGGTGCTGCTGTTCCGGGACGCCGAGCTGCGCCGCGCCGCGTACTTCGCGTCGGCCGCCTGGCCCGGTTACACGATCATCAACGCGACCGTGCAGAGCTCACGCTCGGCCGGGCCGCTCGGCGGGGCGTGGGCCACCCTCCAGTCGCTCGGCCGCGAGGGCTATCTGGAGCTGGGCCGCAGGACGCTGGCGGCGACCCGGCGGCTCGTCGCCGGGATCGGCGGCATCCCCGGGCTGCGGGTGCTGGGCGAGCCGGACGCGTCGCTGGTGGCGATCGCGGGATCTCCCGAGATCGACGTGTTCGTGCTGGCCGACGAGGCGCGGCGTCTGGGCTGGTTCCTCCAGCCGCAGCTCTCCTACGCGGGGATCCCGGCAAATCTGCACATCACGGTCACCGGGGTCACGCTGGCCGGGGTCGACGCCATGCTCGAGGTGATCGCGTCGGCGGCCGGGACCGCCCGGCTGCGTGGTCCGGCCGCCGTGCCGGAAGGCCTGCCCGAACTGATCGCCTCGATAGACCTCGACACGCTCGACGACGAAACGTTCGCCGAGCTCGCCGCCTCGGTCGGCATCGACCTGCGTGGTGCCGGACAGCCCGCCATGGCGACCGTCAACGCCGTGCTCGACGCGCTGCCGGCGCCGGTCCGCGAGGCGGTCCTCGTCCGCTTCCTGTCCGTGATGTACGGCTGAGCGGTAACGGCACCGACAGTTACGGATGTCCGCTTCATGGCTTTTGGAGCGCTCCAATCAGGCGGCTGAGCCACCCTCCGTCAGCATGAGGAAGTCCTGCGCAGTGGCGGGGAGCCTGCGCCGGGTGTGGACCATGGCGATGACCTTCGTGACCGGCGGATCGAGTGAGCGGACCACCAGTCCGGCCCGCTCCGCGCGCATGGCCATTCCGCGATACCACAGCAGCGAGGCCTTCCCCGTACGAACCGTGCGCAGCCAGCCGCGGCGTTCGTCCGACTCCACCGTCGCCAGCGGCCGGATGCCGTACACGGCGAAGGTGTGATCGAACTCCCGGCGCCGGGCGGTCCCCTGCGCCGGCAGCACGAGGCGCATCCCGTTCAATCTGGCCATCGGCACGGGGTCGGGCAGATCCGCGCCGGGAGGCGAGATCAGCACGATCTCCTGCCGCTCGAACGGATGGCTGACCAGGTCGGCCGGCACCGGCAGATCGGTGAGGCCGAGGTCGGCCCGCTGCCTGCGTACCGCGTTCACCACGTCCTCCCGGCCGTCACACCGCACGATCCGCACGCGGATCTCCGGATGCTGCGACGCGTAGGCGGGCAGCAGGCGTCCGGCGAGACCGGGCTCCAAGCTGGGGGTCGCCGCGATGCGCAGGTCGTCAGAGGACACCGCGGACTGCCGGGCGAGCAACTCGATCTCCTTGACCGCGTCGAGCGCCTCCCTGGCCAGTTTGACGACCTGGCGCCCGTGCGCGGTCACGACGACCCCTCTGCCGGAACGCGCGAAAAGCGTCACCCCGAGCTCGCGTTCCAGATCCCGGATAGCACGGGAAAGCGCCGGCTGCGCGATGTACAGCGACTTGGCCGCGTCAGTCATGGTGCGATGCTCCGCCGTGGCCACCACGTAACGAAGCTGCTGCAGATTCATGCGAAAAAGCTAAGGCAGATCGGCCAAACGATTCCGGAACATTACCGAGATCACTTCGCCTGATTACGTATCGTACTCAAGCGAGTGCGACATCCACGACTGATCGGAAAATCAGTATGATTTCGCCCCGAATCTGTAAAGGGGGCAAAGTCTTGGCGTCGCAGTACCCTCCACCACCACCGCCGTCACGCGGGCGCGCTCCTTATCCGGTCGGGCCATATCAGCAACCGCCCCAGCCGCCACCCGCGCAGTACCCACCGGCCGGCCATCCGCCGGGACAGCACCCCCCTCCGGGACGGCCGCCCGCCGGCCGCGCGCCCTACCCGCCACCCGCTCCGCCTCCGGCTCCACCGCCCGGCCCCCCGCCGAACGCGCCCTACCCGCCACCGCCCGGCGGGTCCGCTCAACCCGGTCTCCCCGGTCGGCCGCCCTACCCGCCGCCCCCCGTCTCTCCGCAGCCCTGGCCGCCACAGCCGGGGCCTTCTCAGCCCTGGCCCCAGCAGCCCGGCGCGGGCGGGCCGCCCCGGCCCGGGTGGCCGCCGGGGCAGCCGCACCCGCCGTACGGCCCGCGGTCGCCGTACGGCCATGCGCCGAACTGGCAGCCGCCCAAGCGCAAGTCCAGCGCGGCGGCGACCATCGGCGGGGTGATCGGCGTGCTGGCGTTCACGTTCCTGGTGATCGTCGTGATCGGCGCGGTGCAGAAGGCGACGAAGCGGCAGCCGATCGCGCTGCCGACCCACACGTCCGAGACCGCCACCGCCGAACCGACCGCCGCCGAGCCCCCGACCGCGAGACCCACGTCCCGGCCCACCCGCAAAGACGACGTCTCCGAGAAGCCGGCCCCGAGGCTGAACCGCACCCTGAAGAACAACACGGTCTATCAGGCCGGCTCGCTGGCCCGGCCGAAGTGCCCGGCGGGCAACGCGAGCATCTACAACCACGCGCAGTTCAAGGCGCTGATCCTGAAGACCGGCAGGTGCATGGGCCAGGCGTGGGCCCCGGCACTGAGGCGGGTCGGGATCGAGTGGAGTGCCCCGGGCTACATGATCGCCCAGAGCAGGGGCAGGGGCGCCTGCGGCGACTATCCGATGCCCGGGAGCAACGTGCCGTACTACTGCCCGAGCAACAGCACGATCTACGCCTCGACCTCGGCGATGGCCAAGGAGTACGGCCCGCTCGGATCCTGGAACGGGATCATCATCAGCATGATGGGCCACGAGTACGGCCACCACATCCAGCACCTCACCGGCATCTCGAACTCCTGGTGGGCGCGCTATCAGGAGTCGAGCTCGCGTAGCGCGCAACTGGCCCTCACCCGGCGGCACGAACTGCAGGCGACCTGCTTCGGCGCCATGTTCATGCGCTCCGTTGAGCGCAGCTATCCGATCACCCCGGCCCGGCGCAACACGCTTCTGTGGGCGTACGGATACATCGGGGATCAGCCGGGCGGGCCGCGCGACCACGGCAGCACGCGCAACAACGCGGTGTGGTTCCGCCAGGGCTACACCCGGCCGAAGGTCCACCAGTGCAACACGTGGGTCATGGGCTCGTCCTACGTGTCCTGACGGCACGCCGCAGCATTTGGCTTATGTCAATCTTGTCCAGGTATGGGGGCTAGAATCCCTAGCCAAGTTTTCACGGAGGGTGGAGAGCGGTGAACCATGCGCGGCGAGGGGCCCGCTGAGCCAGCCGACGGCCCGGAACGCCCGGCGCGCCGGAACACGGGCCGATCGTCGGGCCGGGCCAGGGGGCGGACGGCGGGCAGGGGCCCGGAGCGGTCCGGAGCGGGACGCGACACGTCACAGCCACGGCCAGAGCCACGGCCACGGCAGGGTGGCGAGCCCCCGCAGCCGCCGCAGACGTCGCGGCAGGCGCCACAGGCGCCCCAGTCGCCCCAGGCGCCACGGCAGCGAGGGCAGGAGCAACGCGAAGCCGGACCGCGTGACCCGGCCCAGCGTGGGCAGCGCGCGAGCGGACAGAGCCGGCAGGGTCAGCGCACGCGCGGGCAGCGGGGCCCCCAGCAAGGACCCGGGCCACAGCAGGGGCCCGGCGCACAGCAGGGGCCCGGCGCACAGCAGGGGCCCGGCGCACAGCAGGGGCCCGGCGCACAGCAGGGGCCCGGCGCACAGCAGGGGTCTGGCGCACAGCAGAGGCATGGAGCACAGCAGAGGCATGGAGCACAGCGGGCGCCTGGATCGCCCGGCCCCCGGCAGGGACCTCCATCGCCGGGGCCCTCGTCGCAGCGGCCTTCACCCGGGCCGTCCCGGCAGGGGCAGGGGTCACATGGTCCCCGCTACGCCCGGCCGCTGACCACCGCCTCGCTGATCGGCTGGACCGCGCTGTCCGCCCTGGTCCCCGGCGCCGCCCATCTCCGGGCGGGCCGGCGGCGCACCGGATTCGTGCTGCTGGCCGTGTTCGGCGTGGTGCTGGTCGCGATCCTGCTCTACGGGCTGCGATTCACGGGCGACGCGGGCGCGGTCATCAGGTCGAGCACGCTCACGACCATCATGATCGGTTCGGGGGTGTGCGCGCTCGCGTGGTTCACCCTGATGGTCCTGTCCTTCGTCGCGCTGCGCCCCAAGCGTCTGCCCCAGAACGGCCAGATCGTGTCGGGCATCGTCGTCGGCGTGCTGGCGGTGTCGGTGATGGCGCCCTTCGCGCTGACCGCGAGCGCGATCAAGGCGGTGGGCGAGACGCTCGACGCCATCAGCGCCCCCTCCGACGGGAGCCAGCCGACCCACGTTCCCATCAGGGCCGAGGATCCGTGGAACGGCCGCAAGCGGATCAACTTCCTCCTGCTCGGCGGGGACGCGGCGGGCAACCGGGAGAGCGTGCGGACCGACTCCATGACCGTGGCCAGCGTGAACATCGCCACCGGCAACACCGTGCTGTTCAGCCTGCCGCGCAACCTGCAGTACGTCCGTTTCCCGGCCAGTAGTCCGTTGCACAAGCAGTTCCCCAACGGGTTCACCGCCGAGCAGGGCCTGCTCAACGCCGTCTGGTACTACGCGGACAACAACCCCCAGGTGATGGGCGGGCGGAACCGTGGTCCGCAGGCTCTGAAGGACGCGATCGGGCACACGCTGGGCCTGAAAATCGACTACTACGCGATGGTCGACATGTTCGGCTTCGCCCGGCTGATCGACGCGATGGGCGGTCTGCAGATCCGCGTCGAGCGGGACATCAAGTGGGGCGGGAAGTTCGGCACGGCCGGCACGATCAAGGCGGGCCATCGCAGGCTGAGCGGCGAGGAGGTGCTCTGGTACGGACGGTCCCGGGTGGACAGCGACGACTTCTCCCGGATGGGCAGGCAGCGCTGCGTCATCGGTGCGCTCGCTCAGCAGGCCAACCCGGCGACCGTGCTCACCAACTTCACCAAGATCGCCACTGCCACCCGGCACATGTTCCGTACGGACATTCCGCGCGATCTGCTGGAGCACCTGGTCCCGCTCGGGCTGAAGGTGAAGGACGCCAAGATCACCAGCCTGCAGTTCGTGCCGCCGCTGATCTGGCCGGGCAATCCGGACTGGCACAAGATCAGGACGCTCACGCTCAAGGCGATCCGCGAGTCCATGGCCGACCGCCGTACGGTCGCGGCGAACGCGTCCCCCTCGGGCGCCCCCGCCACGCCCGGCGCGACCACGTCCCGGGTCTCGGCGTCCCCCTCCCCCTCGAAGTCCCAGCTGATCGCGAAGCGGCCGACGCAGACTCCGACGCAGAACGACGATCGGGAGGCCAAGAGCCTGTCCGAACTGTGCGGTTTCTGAGCTGACATCTCGGGATGCCGCCCCACCGGCGGCATCCCGATCTTTTTTCAGCGCGGCGCGGGCGGGCCGGACCGCCGGAATGAGTGGACGTGGCCCTCCGCATGGAGGAAGGTGGTGACGTCGCGTAACGGAAACGATACGGAGCGAATCGTCATGCGCGTTCTCATCCAGGTCCGCCCGTCGCCCGACCTGGTCGCGGCGGTCGCCGACCCCACCGTCGCCGTCACCGCCTCCGATGTGGCGGACGGGCTGCCGGGCGTCGTCCTCGACCACGCGTTCGCGCCCGTCGCGGTGCCCCGTCCGGTCCCCGCCACGCCCGGCGCCGACCCGCTCTCCCTCAACCAGCCGCTGACCTTCTCGATGCGCCCGGACGAGGCGTCCGTCGTGGTCTGCGGCGAGATCGCCGACGACGAGATCTCCACCCGCGTCTCGCTGCTGCCCATGACCCGCCGGGAGGTCGTCGCCGTCTACGCGGACCCGGTCATCGAGAGCTGCCTCACCTGCGGTGACGACCCGGCCGTCGGCGACTGGCACGACGTGGAGCGGCTGCTGCACGTGGCCGAGCTGGCGGACGAGGGACTCGACGGCGGCGGAGTCGCCCTGGCCGTCGTCGACACGGGGATCAACGCGGCCCACGCCGAGCGCGTGCTCGGGCACGAGATCACCGTCGACGAGGACCGGAGCTGGAGTCCCCACGGTGTGTCGGGAAAGCCGGGCGAGCATCCGATCGACCACGGCACGATGTGCGCGTTCGACGCGCTCATCGCCGCGCCCAAGGCGTCGCTCCTCGACATCCCGGTGCTGCTGTCGCGACGGCGCGGCGGATCGACGCTCGACGGGCTGCTCTCCGACGCGATCGCGGCGTACGCGCACCTGCGTGACGTGCTGGAGGCCCAGCCCGCGCGGTCGCGCGCGCTCGTGGTCAGCAACAGCTGGGGGTCGTTCTCCCCGCGCTGGGACTTCCCGCCCGGCAGCCCGGGCAACTACTCGGACAACCCCGCCCACCCGTTCAACCTGATCGTCGGCAGCCTCGCCGAGGCCGGGGCCGACATCCTGTTCGCGGCGGGCAACTGCGGCCGCGACTGCCGGGACTCGCGCTGCGCCTTCCCCGACCGGCCCATCGTGGGGGCCAACTCCCATCCCAAGGTGCTGTCGATCGGCGGGATCGACACCAACGGGGAGCGGGTCGGCTACTCCTCCCAGGGGCCCGGACGGCTCACGGAACGCAAGCCGGACCTCTGCGCGTACACCCACTTCGCCGGCTCCCAGGCCTTCGGTGACACGGAGCCCGACTCGGGCACCTCCGCCGCCTGTCCGGTCGCGGCCGGTCTCGTCGCCGCCGTACGCACCCGGTGGCCGTCGGCCAAGCTGTCGGCGAGCCAGCTCAGGACCCTGCTGCGCCGTACCGCCGATGATCGCAGCGACGTAGGCTATGACCACGACTACGGGTACGGTGTCGTGGACGCCGCCGGCGTCATCGCGGCCCTGCGGCGCAGGGCCGCCAGGGCGGCCTGAGACCGCGGCCGGGCAGCGGGGAGCGAGATTGCGGAAAGTACTCATCACCGTACGGCTCCCGCACGGCGCGAACCTGGAGTCCGCCAGGCGGCACCTCGATCTCGCCGAGGACGAGGTGGACACGGGCTACGGCCTGATTCCCGTCGACCCCGTGAACGATCTGTACGCGATGCGGGTGACCGAGGCGGCGAGCCTCCGGGTGGCCGGGAGTCACCCGGAGGCGTCGGGGCCCTACGCCGATCCCCCGATAGCCCCGATGGACCGGATCGAGCCGTACGGCCGGCCAGAATGACCGCCGCTGCACCGGCGTGGGTGGTCTCGGGGCCGCCGGGCGCGGGCAAGTCCACGGTGTGCGGGCTCCTGCTCGCCCGGCTCGACCCGGTCCCGGCGCTGCTGGACAAGGACACGCTCTACGGCGGCTTCGTCGAGGCCGTGCTCGCCGGCCACGGCAGGCCGCCGGACGAGCGGGAGGGCCCCTGGTACGACGAACACATCAAACGGTACGAATACGGCGGGATGACGGAGACCGCCAGGGAGATCCGTTCGCACGGCTGTCCGGTCATGCTCAGCGGGCCGTTCACCGGTCAGGTCCACGACGCCGCCCGATGGCACACCTGGGTTCGCGAGCTCGGCGGTCCCGAGGTGCGGCTGGTGTGGATCCGCTCCGACGGCCCCACCCTGCGCGACCGCCTCGTCCGCCGCGGGCTGCACCGGGACGGCGGGAAGCTCGCCCGCTTCGACGAATACCTGAAGGCCATCCGTGTCGACGAGCCGCCGGTCGTGCCGTACGCCGAGATCGACAATCGTCTCGACGCGATCCCCCTGGAGCAGCAGGTCGCGAAGCTCCTCGACATCTGACCGGGCCGGAGGCTCGAGAGAATGGGCGGCGGACCCGCCCGCGCCCGTACGTCGAGATCGACGGACCGGGGTCAGGGGTCGATGAGCGTCTGCCGCAGGCCCTGGATCTCCGCACGCAGGGCGGCCACCTCGGCCAGCACGGTGGCGTCCTCGTTGCGCTCCTCCCGGCTCTCCTCCTCCATCGCGCTCACCACCACGGCGATGAAGAGGTTGAGCACCACGAAGGTGCATATCAGGACGAACACCACGAAATACAGCCAGGCCGACGGGTGGGTGTCCATGAGATCGCGGGTGATCTCCGACCAGCCGTCTCCGGTCATCACCTGGAACAGCGTGAAGAGCGAGGTGGGCAGATCGCCGAAGTACTCCGGCGCGGCCGTGCCGTACAACTTGGTGCCCATGACCGCGGCGACGTAGAGCACCAGCCCGAGGAGCAGCACGATCGAGGTCATTCCGGGCACCGCGCTGAGCAGCGCGGAGACCACCCGCCGCAGCGAGGGCACCACCGAGATCAGGCGCAGGGCCCGCAGCACGCGCAGGGCCCGCAGCACCGACAGCCCGCCCGCCGTGGGCAGGAACGAGAAGGCGACGATGAGCGCGTCGAAAACGTTCCAGGGGTCGCGTAAGAACCGCAGCCGGTAGACGTAGACCTTGGCCAGCAGCTCGGCCACGAAGACGTACAGCGCGACATGGTCGACGATGTGCAGTTCGGTGGTGTACCGGGTGAGCACCCAGGGCGAGGTCTCGAGACCGAGGGTCACCGCATTGACCAGGATCACCGCGATGATGAGCCGCTGGAACCGCCGCGACTCGACCACACGGCGGACTCGCTCACGCACGCGCACTCCCCGAGATCGAACACCTGGCACTTATCTAGATCGCCAGGATTTTAGAGCCACCCCCCGTGATCTTGCGAATTCTTGCACGGACGCCACCGGACCTGCGCAGATCATTTCGGTGATCTTGCACTTTCTCGCACGCAGGCCGTCTGACGTGCGCCTTCACCTTTCGTGATCTTGCGGTCGGCGCCCAGCACAAGATCACGAATGCCGTTTCCGCCGCTCAGGGGATATGCGTGCGAGAAACCGCAAGATCACGAACGGAACGTGCCTGCTCACGGCGTGGCTGCGAGAAATCGCAAGATCACCACCATGGGGGGTGGGCGGTCAGGCGACGCGGTCGATGGCGTCGGCGGACAGGACGCGGTCGAGGACCATGAGGGCGCAGCCGGTGATGCCGGCGCCCGCGCCGAGGCGGCTGCGCTCGATGCGCAGGCTGCGGGTGGCGAGCTGGGTCGACCGGCGATAGACCACCTCGCGGACGCCGGAGACCAGCGGCTGGAACATCTCCGCCACGTCGCCGCCGAGCACGACGACGGCCGGGTTGAGCAGGTTGACGGCGGTCGAGATGACCTCACCGAGCCGGCGGCCGGCCAGCCGCACCACCGCCATGGTCTCCGCGTCGCCCGCGCGCACGAGCGCGGTCACGTCGGCGAGCGAGCGTACGTCCCGGCCCTTGGCGCGCAGGTCGCGCAGGATCGCGGTGCCGCTGGCGACCGAGTCGACGCAGTCGAGATTGCCGCAGCGGCAGAGCACTCCCCCGCCGTCCCTGACCTGGATGTGGCCGATCTCACCGGCCGCGCCGAGCGCACCGCGCAGGATGCTCCCACCGGAGATCACCCCGGCGCCGATCCGGGTGGAGACCTTCACGAACAGCAGGTCGTCGAGGTCGGCCGCGTACGCCGCGCGGTGCTCGCCCATCGCTATGACGTTCACGTCGTTGTCGACCAGGACGGGCACGGGGAACCGCTCGGCGATGATCGGCGGGATGACCACCCCCGTCCAGCTCGCCATGACCCGGGCGCTCTCGGTGCGCCCGGCGGCGAACTCCACGGTGGCGGGGACGCCGAGCCCGATGCCGACGACCGGGCCCCGCCCGTCGAGCAGCTTGTCCCAGGTGTCCATGAGCAGGGGCAGCACGACGTCGGGACCGTCCTCGACGTCGATCTCCACATCGGTGCGCACCAGCACCTCGCCGGCCAGGTCGCAGAGCGCGATCTGGGTACGGCTCGCGCCCAGCGAGGCCACCGGGACCACTCCCCCGGAGGCGGCGAAGCGCAGCCGGACCGGCGGGCGGCCTCCCGTCGAGGGGCCCACGGCGTCCTCCACGATGAGCCCGCGATGGAGCAGCTCGGCGACCCGCGCGGCGACGGCGGGACGCGATAGTCCGGTCACGCGGCCGATGTCGGCACGCGTGACCCCCTCGCCGCTCCTGATGAGCTGGAAGACCTCGCCGGTGGTCGCCAGTCGCGTCACCCTCGAAGTTAAGCACATCCACTGACCGAAGCTCAATGACTTATTCATCTCAACATACAAAAGTAGGCTTGAAATAACACATAACTCCCCGCTACGCTCCCTAGCGTGACGAACCACGTGATCAACCGGGTCACCGACCGGATCCGCCGTCGCAGTCGGGTGAGCCGTGCCGACTACCTCGACCGGATCGGGCGGGCCGGGCAGGAGCTGCGCGAGCGGGGGCCGGCCCGCGGCCGACTGGCGTGCGCCAACCTCGCGCACGGCTTCGCCGCCGCCCCGGCGGCGGACAGGCTCGACCTGCGTGGTACGGCCAAGCCCGGGGTGGCGATCGTCACCTCCTACAACGACATGCTCTCCGCGCATCAGCCGTACGAGACCTATCCGGCGCAGCTGAAGCGGGCGGTCCGCGCGGCCGGCGGCGTGGCGCAGGTCGCGGGCGGTGTGCCGGCCATGTGCGACGGCATCACTCAGGGGCGCGCCGGCATGGAGCTGTCGCTCTACAGTCGCGACGTGATCGCGATGGCGACCGCGATCGCGCTGTCGCACGACATGTTCGACGCCGCCCTGCTGCTCGGGGTCTGCGACAAGATCGTGCCGGGGCTGCTGATCGGCGCGCTGCGCTTCGGCCACCTGCCCGCGCTGTTCGTGCCGGCCGGGCCGATGCCCTCGGGCCTGCCGAACAAGGTCAAGGCGCGGGCCAGGCAGCGGTTCGCCGAGGGCGCGATCGGCCGGGCCGAGATGCTGGAGGCCGAGGCCGCGTCGTACCACTCCCCCGGCACCTGCACGTTCTACGGCACCGCCAACTCCAACCAGCTCCTGATGGAGGTGATGGGCCTGCACCTGCCGGGCGCGACGTTCGTCAACCCGCGCACCGAGCTGCGGCAGGCGCTCACCGGGGCGGCGGCCCGGCGGGCGGTCGAGATCACTCCGCACGGCGGGGAGTACATCCCCCTCGGCGAGATCATCGACGAGCGTACGATCGTCAACGCGGTCGTGGCGCTGCTGGCCTCCGGCGGCTCCACCAACCACACCATGCACCTTGTCGCCGTGGCCGCGGCCGCCGGCATCACGCTGACCTGGGACGACATGGCCGACCTGTCGCGGGTCGTGCCGCTGCTCGCCCGGATGTACCCCAACGGCCAGGCGGACGTGAACCACTTCCAGGCCGCGGGCGGCATGGCCGTGTTCATCGGCGCCCTGCTCGACGCCGGGCTGCTGCACCGCGACGTGCTCACCGTGGCCGGCCCCGGCCTCGACCACTACCGCAGCGCCCCCGAGCTCAAGGAGGGAGAGCTCGTCTGGGCGGAGCGCACCGCCGTCCCCGTGGGCGGTGACGGCCTCGACGGCCTGGACGTACGCGAGGTGCTGCGCCCGGTGAGCGAGCCGTTCTCCCCCGACGGGGGCATCCACATCCTGTCGGGCAACCTCGGCCGGGCCGTCAGCAAGGTGTCGGCCGTCAAGCCGGAGCACCTCGTGATCGAGGCCCCGGCCAGGGTGTTCGACGACCAGCTCGACCTGCTACGCGCGTTCGAGGACGGCGAGCTCGACGATCAGGACTTCGTCGCGGTCGTCCGCTACCAGGGCCCGCGCGCGAACGGGATGCCCGAGCTGCACAAGCTCACCCCGCCGCTGGCGGTCCTGCTCGACCGGGGGCGGAAGGTCGCGATCGTCACCGACGGCCGGATGTCCGGCGCCTCGGGCAAGGTGCCCGCGGCGATCCACCTGTCGCCGGAGGCCGCCGACGGCGGGCCGATCGCCCTGGTACGCGACGGCGACATGATCCGTCTCGACTCGTCCGCCGGGACGCTCACCGTCCTCGCCGACCTGTCCGGCCGCGCCCCGGCGGGCGCCCCGCCCGGCGACGAGCGGTGGCAGGGCACCGGGCGGGAGCTGTTCGCCGCCTTCCGGCACGTGGTCGGACCGGCCGACCACGGGGCGAGCGTCTTCCCGGCGACCGTCTCGCGTGGCGCCGCCGGGCCCGCCTTCGGCGCCGACGCCCGTACGGACGTCCTCGGGAACGCCTTCGGAGACGTCGCATGAGGCCGCCCTGGCTGGTCGCCGACATCGGCGGCACGAACGCGCGATTCGGTTTGGTGACCCGCCCCGGCGGGCAGCCGGAGGCGATAGCCGTACTCAACGTTTCCCAGCATCTCGGCCTTGCCGATGCCGTAGCCGCCTATCTCGCAGAACATGCGGGCGGAGTTCGGCCGGGGGCCGCGTGTCTGGCGATAGCCGGACCGGTCGAGGGCGACCGCTACCGGCTGACCAACGCGGGATGGTCGGGCTCGGTCACCGAGCTGGGCATTCCGCACACGGTGCTGCTCAACGACTTCGAGGCGCTCGCGTTCTCGCTGCCGCACCTGGCGGAGGACGACCTCGTGCCGCTCGGCGGCCCGCCCCCGGCGGCCGGCCTGCCCAAGGCGGTGCTCGGTCCGGGGACCGGCCTCGGCGTCGGGGGGCTGGTGCCGTACGGCACGGAATGGGTGCCGCTGCCGGGCGAGGGCGGGCACGTGTCGGTCCCGGTCGTGTCCGATCTGGAGATCGACGTCGTCCGGGCGCTGCGCGCCGACGGCCTGCCGTACGTGGACGCCGAGCACCTGCTGTCCGGCCCGGGGCTGTCACGGCTCCATCGAGGTCTGGCGCTGGTGCGCGGGGTCGACCCGCGGGCGCGGACCGCCTCGGAGATCGTGGCGTCGGAGCACACGCTGTGCGTCGAGACCGTCGAGGTGTTCCTCGCGCTGCTCGGCGGGTTCGCCGGCAACGTCGCGCTCACGCTGGGCGCACGGGGCGGCGTCTATCTCGGCGGCGGCGTGCTGCCGAGGATCGCCGGCCGCATCCCGGCCAGCGCGTTCCGTGCGCGGTTCGAGGAGAGCATCCCTGCGCTGCGCGAATATCTCGCCCCGATCGCCACCTCACTGATCGTCGCCGGGCAGCCCGCGCTGGCCGGAGCGGCGGCCTGGCTGACGCAGCAGGCATCCGGGGAAGTCCTCCCGATGCGCAAGTCATCTAATGTGGAGCCGTCATGAGCCTTCTTGACCTCACCCCCGTGGTGCCGGTCGTCGTGATCGAGGACGCCGGTACGGCGGTGCCGCTCGCCCGGGCCCTGGTGGCCGGCGGACTGCCGGTCATCGAGATCACGCTGCGTACGCCCGCCGCGCTCGAAGCCGTCCGGCGCATCGCGGCGGAGGTGCCCGACGCCGTGGTGGGCGCCGGGACGGTCCGCACGGCCGACGACGTGACCGCCGCGCTCGGCGCCGGCGCGAGGTTCCTCGTCTCCCCCGGGACCACGCCGTCGCTGCTCGCCGCGATGGTCTCGTCCGGCGTGCCGTACCTGCCGGGGGTGGCCACGGCGACGGAGGCGATGACGCTGGCGGAGCAGGGCGTGCGGGAGATGAAGTTCTTCCCCGCCGAGTCGGCCGGCGGCGTGTCCTATCTCAAGGCCCTGTCCGGTCCGCTGCCCGATGTCCGGTTCTGCCCGACGGGCGGGATCACGCCGGCGAACGCGCCGTCCTATCTGGCCCTGGCCAACGTGGGCTGTGTCGGGGGAAGCTGGGTCACGCCGGCCGTCCTGCTGGCGGCCGGCGACTATCCTCGGATCGAGAAACTCGCCGCGGAGGCCGCCTGTCTGCGAACCAGTCCCTGATCTCGCATACCTCGTCGGCCGAGCCATCCTCCCTCGGCGGAGCCGACGGCCATGCTCGTGCCCGCAATCCGGAGTCACGTTCATGGAAACCTGGGCCCGTGACCTTGTAACCCGGCGGTCACGGGCCCGCCCCTTTCTGGGACACGCCGTCAGCGATGAACGAGTGGGCCGGATCCGGTCGAGCCGCGCACGACGAGCTCGGGCTGGTAGACGAGCTCCACGTGCTTGGCGGGCGTGCCGCCGATCTCCTCGAGCAGCGTCTGCACGGCGGCGGCCGCCATCGCGCCGATCGGTTTGCGCACCGTGGTGAGCGGCGGATCGGTGAACGCCATGAGCGGCGAGTCGTCGAACCCGACCACCGACACCTCACCCGGCACCGACAGCCCGCGCTCGCGCGCCGCGCGGATCGCGCCGAGCGCCATGAGGTCGCTCGCGCAGAAGATGCCGGTGCAGCCGCGGTCGAGGAGCGCGCCCGCCGCCGCCTGCCCGCCCTCGACCGAGAACAGCGAGTGCTGGATGAGGTCGTCGACGTCGGCCAGGCCGAGCAGCTCGGACATCGCCCGCCGGAACCCCTCGATCTTGCGGATGACGGGGACGTACCGCCGCTGCCCCAGGGCCAGGCCGATCCGCTCGTGCCCGAGATCGACCAGGTGCTGTACGGCCAGGCGGGCAGCGAGCCGGTCGTCGGGTGAGATGAACGGCGCGGGGATCGTCTCGTTGTAGCCGTCCACCAGCACGATCGGCAGGCCGCGGTCGGTGAGGCGGGCGTACCGGTCCATCCGGGCCGTGGTGTCGGCGTGCAGACCGGACACGAAGACGATGCCGGAGACCCCCCGGTCCAGCAGCATCTCGGTGAACTCGTCCTCGGGGGCGCCGCCGGGCTCCTGGGTGCACAGGATCGGGGTGTAGCCGTGCTGGGTCAGCGGCTTCTCCACGGCCTGCGCGAACGCCGGGAAGATCGGGTTGCCGAGCTCGGGGATGACCAGCCCGATCAGGCCGTTGCTGCGCCGGCGCAGCCGCTGGGGGCGCTCGTAGCCCATGAGGTCGAGCGCGGTCAGCACGGCCTGCCGGGTGGCGGCGGAGACCCCCGCCTTGCCGTTCAGCACGCGGCTCACCGTGGCCTCGCTCACCCCTGCCTGAGCCGCGATGTCGGCGAGCCGCGTGGTGTTGTTCATGGGTTTAGACATTACCGACCGATATCCCACCAGGTAGCCGAGTCCGGGGGAAGCCGGACCGGATCTCCGTGCCCGGCCTGAGGGTCGCTCGCGAGGAGTGGCGTCCCGGGCGCCGCGCCGATCTCGACCCACTCGGACGTCATGTTCACCAGGCAGGCGAAGGAGCCGCCGCGGGAGAACGCCAGCGTGCCGGGCGGGCCGTCCAGCCAGCCGAGCGGGCCGTCGCCGAGATCGGGGCGGCCGCGCCGGATCGCCAGCGCCGCCCGGTAGAGGCCGAGCATGGACGTCTCGTCCCTGAGCTGGGCCTCGACGCTGAGGTCCCGCCATTCGCCCGGCATCGGCAGCCAGCTCTCGTAGATCCCCGGCGGGGCGAAGCCGTACGGCGGTTCCCCGGTCGCGGTCCACGGGAGCGGCACCCGGCAGCCGTCCCGGCCGCTGTCGGGGGCGCGCAGCCGCTGCGGGTCGCGCAGATACTCCTCCGGCAGGTCGAGCACCTCGGGCAGCCCCAGCTCCTCGCCCTGGTAGATGTAGGCCGAGCCGGGCAGCGCGAGCATGAGCAGGGCGGCCGCGCGGGCGCGGCGCAGGCCGAGCTCGCCCCCGCCGTACCGGGTGACGTGCCGTTTCACGTCGTGGTTGGACAGCACCCAGGTCGAGGGCGCGCCCACCAGTCCCGCCGTGCGGAGCGACTCGTCGATGACCGTACGGAACCTGGCCGCGTCCCAGGGGGTGG
>BCRI01000008.1 GCA_001552515.1 Sphaerimonospora mesophila NBRC 14179 = JCM 3151 | reverse complement strand
GGGCGGCTATCTCGGCGGTCACCTCGCCTATCGGCAGGGTGCGGGAGGCAACCACGCCCAGCCGGTCAGCCACCTCATGCCGCTCGGCTGGCACGATCTGTGCGCGCTCAAGGACCTGCCCAACGGCCGGCCGGTCCGGCGGCGTCTGGGCTACATCGACCTGTTCGTCCTGCGCCTCGGCGACGGGGTGAGCGTGCTGGCCGACGACTGCGCCCATCTCGCCGGCCCCCTGCACCAGGGGCACGTCACGGTCAACGGGGGCGACCCGTGCGTGGTCTGCCCGTGGCACGGCAGCGTCTTCCGCATCTCCGACGGCTCCGTGGTGCACGGCCCGGCCACCGCACGCCAACCGTCCTTCAAGACGCGCCTACGTCAGGACGGCATCGTCCAGGTCCGTCCCGCCGACTGACGGACGGTCGCTGGTCAAGCCAGCAGTTTCACGATCGCGGCGACTCCGACGACGACGATGAAGCCGCGCAGGACCATCGGGGGGAGCCGACGCCCCAGCCGTGCGCCGAGGAAGCCGCCGACGGCCGTGCCGAGCGCCACCAGCAGCGCGGCCGTCCAGTCCACCGGTGCGATCACCGCGAACAGCACCGCGGCCGTGCCGTTGACGAGCAGCGAGAGCATGTTCTTCGCCGCGTTGATCCGCTGGAGGTCCTCGTCGAGGAAGAGGCCGAGCAGCCCGATGAGCACGACTCCCTGGGCCGCGCCGAAATAGCCGCCGTACACCCCCGCCAGGAGCACGCCCAGCCACAGCCACGGCCCGCCGTTGGGGTGCACCCGCAGCCGGACCAGCCATCGGCTGAGCCTCGGCTGAGCCACGACCAGGACGCAGGCGAGGCCGATGAGCACCGGCACGATCACCTGGAACGCCTTCTCCGGAAGGAACAGCAGCAGCACGCCGCCGACGAGCGAGCCGAGCACCGACGCCGTCCCCAGCCGGATCAGCCGGTCGCGCTGCCCCTTGAGCTCGGGCCGATAGCCCACCACGCCGGTGACGCCACCCGGCACCATGCCCACGTTGTTGGAGACGTTGGCCACGATCGGCGGGAATCCGAGGGCCAGCAGCGTCGGAAACGTGATCAGTGACCCCGATCCCACCACGGCGTTGATGCCCCCGGCCCCTATCCCGGCCGCGAACACCGCGACCACCTCTAACGGCGTCACTGGCTTACTCCCTCATACGTCTTTTCCCGACTCTAGGGAAACATCCGTACGAGAGGTCACTGCGGGCGGGCGTACCAGCGGCCCTCCCGGCCCCGGTCGACGGAGAGGGGCACGCCGAAGGTCTGGGACAGGTTGTCGGCGGTCAGCACCGACTCGAGCGGCCCCTGGTCGACCACCGAGCCGTGCCGGAGCAGCAGCGCGTGGGTGAACCCAGCGGGGATCTCCTCGACATGATGGGTGACCAGCACCATCGTGGGGGACTTGGGGTCCTTGGCCAGCGCGCCCAGGCGGCGTACCAGATCCTCCCGGCCGCCCACGTCGAGCCCGGCGGCCGGCTCGTCGAGCAGCAGCAGTTCGGGGTCGGGCATCATGGCCCGGGCGATCTGCACGCGCTTGCGCTCGCCCTCGGACAGCGTGGCGAACCTGCGGCGGATCAGATGCGCGCAGCCGAACTGGTCGATGAGTTCCACGGCCCGGGTCACGTCATGTGAGTCGTACTCCTCGGTCCACCGGCCGAGGATCGCGTACGACGCGGTCAGCACGAGATCGATGACCTTCTCGTCTGGCGGGATCCGCTCGGCGAGCGCGGCGCTGGCCAGTCCGATCCTGGGCCGCAGTTCGAACACGTCGGTCTGGCCCAGCCGCTCTCCGAGGATCTCGACGACGCCCTCGGACGGGTAGAGCAGCGCCCCGGCCACCTGCAGCAGGGTCGTCTTCCCCGCGCCGTTGGCACCGATGACGACCCAGCGCTCATCCTCCCGGACGCTCCAGTCGATGCCCCGCAGCAGGACGGCTCCGTCCCTGCGGACGGCCACGTCCTGAAACCGAAGCACCTGACCGCCCATGTGGCCCCCCTCCCAAGGTTCTTTGCCATAAAACTATGGCAGGTGAGCGCATATCGTGGATCGGGTGCGCATCGATTCACCGGTCTCCGCGACGCTGGTCTCCTGGGGCAACTCCTGGCTGGCCGGACATACCGGGCTGGACGACGTGGTGGACCGGCTGGAAGCCGCCGCCGGCCCCCAGGTGACGGCCGGCGACACGGCGGCCGGCGGGGGCGAGTGCACGCTCCGCGCGTTCCTCACGGACCGGCGGATCGAGGGGCTGCGCGCGCTGCGGCTGGCCCTGCCCGCTCCCGGTGATCCTCTGGGGCTCACCGGTCCCCCCGCGTTCAACGGCATCGCCATCGACGCGGGTCAGGCCGTGATCGCCGTACTGTCCGGCCGGTGCCTCGGCCTGGTGCCGGCCGCTGACCGGCGCGGCTCGTCCTACTCGGGGGTTCGCTGGACCGTCCACGAGGCGTCCGCTGCTCCGCCCGACCTGCCGTCGCTGGCGGAGGCGGAACGGGCGCTCTCCACCGCCATGCGGTCGGCCACCGACGCGCTGCTGGCCGTCGCAGGACCGGCGCAGGGCCTCCCGGCGGCCGTCCAGGGCGAGGACGACGCCGAGGTCCCGCTGGCGCCCGGCTATCCGGGGCGGGCCCACCGAGTCGGCGTCCTCGCCGCCCGGCTCGCCCTCGCGCTGCGCCTCGCCGACGAACGCGGGCTGACGGCCGGGCAGATCGCCGGACGCGGGGAGGCACTGCGCGATCTCGACCGGGCCGTACGACGCGCCCGCATCGCGGCCCACCACGCGATCTTCCAGATCTGAACGCACCGGCCTCGCCCCGGCCGGCGACGGCCGTACGGCGATGCCCGCGCGTCGGCATGCCGCGGCGCGTTGTGCACCCCGACATCGGCGAGCCGTCCTGGACGGGTGGGAACACCGCCCATCGCGGGATCGCGGCACTCCTGTCGGCGGCCCGGTCCTGTGAACGACCACATTGATCGAATCGTTATGCGGATCGTAAAAGCTGACGGGCATGCGAAACCTAATCGGCAAGTCCGCGGCGGTTGTGATCGTTCCGCTGGCGGTGGCGCTGGCCGCCCCCGGCCCGGCCGCCGCCGTACCCGTCCCCGCCCACTCCCTCGCCCACACCGGCGCCACGGCCGAGGCCGGAGCGCGTACGGCCGCCGCCGCTCCCGTCCGGATCCAGGTCAGCTATCCCTCTCGGGTGCGTGCCGGGCGCACGGTGTCGTCCTACAAGGTCAAGTTGGTCAACAACCTCAGGACCAGGACTGACGAGATCTTCTTCGCGGTCAAGTTCCCCAAGAACGCCTCGAAGGTGCGGATCTACGTCCCCAAGAACTCCCGTTATCGCGAGAAGTGCACGCGGGAGCTGACCCGGGCCCTTTGCGTGCTCCCCGGTCTCAAGAAGGGCAAGAGCTACACGTTCTGGGCCAAGGTCTGGGTGAAGGGATCGGCTCGCGGAAAGCTCTATGGCTATTTCGGCGGCGCCGTGGTGGACACGCCCCTCAACACCGATCCGGCCGAGCTGATGAGCGAGTTCGGTTCCGACATCCGGTGGGTCAAGACGGGCAGCACGATCGTCCGTTAGCCGGCTACATGAGATCTTGATCTGAAATATCTTTCCGGTCTAGGCAAAAAGATGGTAAAAATCCCCTTTCACGGGGGTTCATCAGCTCCCCCTTGTTTCAGGGAGACAAACCACACATGCACAACCCGATCGGCAAGATAGCCAAGATCGCCTTGGTCGCCCCGCTCGCGGGCGCCGTGTTCCTCACCACCGCGCCGGCCGCCTCGGCCGCTCCCGCCGCGCCTGCCGCGGCGCGGGCGGTGGCCGCGAAGCTCGACGACCCCTACTCCGTTTTCAAGGTCAAGGTGAGTCACCCCAAGGCCGTCAAGGTCAACAGGAAGATCACGTACAAGATCCGCGCCGTCAACACGGGGCCGCACCACGCCGACTACTACTGGATGACCGGAATCCTGCCCAAGGGGGTCAAGAAGGTCTGGTACTCCGGTCCCAAGGACTCGGCCTGTGAAATCGAAGGTCGTGCGGTCGTCTGCTGGAGTCCGTACGTCCTGGAGGTCGGCGACTACGACTGGCTCAACCTCACGATCCAGATGAAGAAGGGCTACCGCGGCAAGGCGGAGGCGACCCTCGGGGCGATCGTCTTCGACGTGCCGACCGGTGCGGAGAACCTCGACCCCCGGGCGCTGAAGGAACTCGGCTACAAGAGCTGGTTCTACGGCAAGAAGGTCGCGACCAAGGTCGTGAAGTAGCCGAGTGGCGTGGATGACGTCCTGACGCCGGGCGGTTCGGGCACCTGCTGTACGGTCATGAAAGCCCGCACAGTAACCTCAAACAACGTGAACCAGCGCACGCTCCTGATCACGCTGACGGGTCCGGACCGCCCCGGCGTCACCTCACGGCTCTTCGCCGTACTGACCGCTTTTCCCGTGACCGTAGCCGACGTGGAGCAGGTCGTCATCCGCGGCCGACTCACCCTCGGCGTGCTGGTCGCGTACGCCGGGGGCCCGCCCACCGGCACCGGCGGCACCATCGGCGGCCTGTGGACGGCCGTCGAGCAGGTGGCCGCCGACCTCGACATGGACGTGGAGATCGCGTCGGGCACCGTGTCCAAGGAGAAACGCCGCCGCCGCGGCCGTCTCCACGTCACCGTGGTCGGCGCGCCCCTGATGCCCGCGGCGATGGCCGGGATCACCGGGCGGATAGCCGCGTGCGGCGCCAACATCGACCGGATCGAGCGGCTGTCGAGCTACCCGGTGACCTGCATCGAGATGGCGGTCTCCGGTGCGGACTCGCAGGCCATGCGGGTGGCGCTGGCGGCCGAGGCAGCCGTACAGCAGGTGGACGTGGCCGTCCAGCGCAGCGGACTGCACCGCCGCGCCAAACGGCTCATCGTCATGGACGTCGACTCGACCCTCATCCAGAACGAGGTCATCGAGCTGCTGGCCAAGCACGCCGGCTGTCTCGACGAGGTGTCCCGGGTGACCGAGGAGGCCATGCGGGGCGAGCTCGACTTCGCCCAGTCGCTGGTCAGGCGGGTCTCCCTGCTGGAAGGGCTGTCCGACGAGATCTTCGAGAAGGTCGCCAAGGAGCTCGTGCTGACGCCGGGGGCGCGCACGCTCGTACGGACACTCAAGCGTCTCGACTACCGCTTCGCGGTCGTCAGCGGCGGCTTCACCCAGATCACCGACATGCTCGTCCAGGACCTGGGCATCGACTACTCGGCCGCCAACACGCTGGAGGTCGTCGACGGCAGGCTCACCGGCCGGGTCATCGGCGAAATCGTCGATCGGCCGGGCAAGGCCCGCGCGCTGGAGCGCTTCGCCGCCGAGTCGAACATCCCGCTCAGCCAGACCGTGGCGGTGGGCGACGGAGCCAACGACCTCGACATGCTGGCCGCCGCCGGTCTCGGCATCGCGTTCAACGCCAAACCGGTCGTACGGGAGGCGGCGGACACGGCGCTCAACGTCCCCTACCTCGACACGATCCTCTACCTGCTCGGCATCTCGCGCGAGGAGGTCGAGGCGGCCGACGCCGAAGACGGCATGCCGCCCATGCCCGTCTGAAAGGCTCCCGTTCGACCCCGTCCGAAGTTTCAGCCGGCCTCGAAGGCGGAGGGGGCCGCCTCGCACAGCTGGGACGCGTCCGCGTACAGCGAGCGCAATGCGTGGTCCACCGCCGCGAGATGCACCAGCGCGAAGCGTGTCGGCGTCTCGTTCTCGTCCGCCGCGATCTCGGCGAGACGACGCTCCGCGAGTGCCCCGAGCCGCTCCGCCTCTTCGGCGAGCCCGCGGTTCGCCTCGCCTGTCATCGCGTACGGCACCCTGGCCTGTACCGCGTCCGCGGCCTCCGTGATCCGGTCCGCGAGCGTCTCGAGCACGTACGGCACCCCGCCCTCGCCGCCCGTCTGGTCGCGCAGCACCGAAGTCAGCGTGAACATGTCGTCGCGTACGTGCTGTGCCGTGCCGAGCACCTGCTCGACGTCCTCCGACACCTCTTTGCCGCCCGGCGCCCGACCGGCCCGCGTTCTGCCCGCCGGCGCCTTCCCGGTCGGGCTCTTCCGGCCGGCCGCCATCATCCTGGTGGGCTCATGAACGACATAGGTCAGTGAGTCTGTGACCGCGTTCGCGTCCCTCGCCGCCTCGACGATGGCCTCCTCCGCTCGCTCCGCGGCCGTCCTTCCCCGGCTGAGCTGCGCGAGCACACGCGCAGCCGCCGCGTGGGAGTTCATCATGCGGGCGACCCGGTCGGCGAGCCGGGCCGTCTCGCCTCGGGGCCACAGCAGCCGGGTGCAGGCGACCGCGATCAGTCCGCCGATGATGGTCAGTACGATTCGCGACTCGGCCACCACCTCCGTCTGCTGGACCTGGAAGTCGAGCAGCAGCAGCACGCACATGGTCATGAACGTCGCCCAGTAGGCCTGATGCGTGGCGGCGAGACCGAAGGCGAACGCCGCTGAGACGCCGATCAGCAGCGCCAGCGGCCAGTGCTCGGGCGCGAGATGCAGAATCACCGCGGCCACCAGCCCGCCGACCGTGCTTCCGGCGATGCGGGCCCACGCCCTCGACCGGGTCTCCCCGTACGTCGGCTGCAGCGTCACCAGCACCGCGATGACCAGCCACTGCGGGAAAGGAGGGCGGTACAGCACGATGATCAGGGTGGCGAAGGCCGTGCCGAGCACGACCCGGAGAGCGTGCCGTACCCGCGGGTTGTCGAAGCCGAGCCGCGATCGCAGCTCCGCGGTGGGCGGGACCGCCAGGTCGGCGATCGCCGGCAGGAAGAGCCCCGGCGCACAGGCCATCCGTGCGCTCACCGCCGACCCGGCCAACGCCTGGTCGATCCGCTCGGCGGCGTGCACGATCTGCCGCAGGATGACGAGTACCAGCGTGTCGTGCTCGCTGCCGGCGGATCCGGCTCGGAGGTCGTGCACGCGTACGGCGAAGCCGGAGACCGCTTCGCGCGCCCGGCATGAACGGCGCACCACATCCGACGGCGTCATGAACGTACGCAGCGCACAGGCGACAGCGGCGGCGAGCTCGCGCATCCCGACCTTGTCCCCCACCCGTCCGGCCTGCCGGTTGAGCGACCCGCACAGCCCATGCAGGGCCACCACCTCGTGAAACACCCGTCGCAGCGTGGCGACCACATCGTCGACCACCTGCGAGCGTCGCTGCCGGCGGCTGCGTGCCCGCGCCCGCCGGTCCGCGTCGACGAGCGCGGCGGCGGCCCGGCGGCGCAGGACGTCCCATTCATCAGCGGCGAGATCGGGCTGGGCAACGGCCTCGGCCAGCTCGGCCAGCGCATCGGCCAGGTCGGACAGCACCGTGACGAGCGGCCGCGTCTGCCGCCACCACCACGGCAGCGTCAGGATCATGCTCGCCAGCAGTCCCCCGAGCATCTGCAGGGCGGTGTGTGCGAGCGGATCGAGCGGCAGCGGATTCGCCGCGGTCAGCAGCAGGGTGAGCGTGGGCGTGACCCCGATCGACGGGATCAGCCCACTGAGCCCGGCCACGGCCGCGGCGGACAGCACCATGAGCCAGTTCTGACCGGCGACGAGGATCCCCAGCGCGGTGCCGACACCGATCGAGACCACCACACCCAGCAGGTACGGCAGGCGGACGGCGGCCGGGTTCACGACGGCCCGGCCCGTGACCAGCCACGCCCCGAGCCCGACGACCGCACCGCTCGTGGCGTGACCCGTGAGCAGGCCGACCATCAGGGGGATGACCACGCACGCGGCTCCGGTCAGGCCGAAACCCAGCGCGAGGCGTCCGTCCTGTGGCTTGAGCAGTCGCACGACCTTCATGCCGAGAGGCGCCCGCCCTTCCTCAGGTCTCCCCTAGCTCTCTCTCAGGTCGCCTCTTCCCGAAAACGGTCAGGATGGCACATTTCGACCAGCTGTTCTGTGCCGAACCGGACCTCGGCCCACGACTCCCCGAGCCGGATCACGGCGACGGCCCCGGGCGGGAAGCCATCGCCCGTCGTGCGGGTGAGACCCAGGACGAGCTGGTGCACCCCCGGGTTGTGTCCGACCAGGACGAGCGTGTGCACGTCCGGATCGGTACGGCGCAGCAGGTCCAGCAGCTCCTCCGGGTACGCCTCCCAGATCTCCCGCTCGGTCTCGACGGGCGCGTCGAGGCCCAGCAGCTCGGCGGTCCGCAGAGTGCGCACCGCCGGCGAGCAGATCACCAGGTCCGGCTTCAGGCGTCCGATGAGCTCGCCCGCCTCGCGGGCGTCGCGTTCGCCCGCCTCGGTGAGCGGGCGTTCCCGATCCGACAGGCCCGGAACGTGGCCCGCCTCCGCGTGCCGCATCACGACGAGCGTCCTCACCGCACCGCCGTGGCCGGCCCCGCTCACCCGGCCGCCCAGACGGCGAGGCCGATTATCACCGCGAACATCACCGCCATGGTGAGCAGGATCAGCCCCAGAGTCCGCGCGCCGCTCGGCTTGTCCATAGCGACCCAGTCTAGGAAGAAAGGTCCCCCGCTCCGGGAGCGGGGGACCTTTCCTTCGGTCTGCCGATCAGGCGGGACGATCAGCCCGCGACGGCCTCCGAGGCGCGGCTCTCGCGGTCGCCCTCACCGGAGGGGACGATGCCGCTGGAGCGCCGCTTGGAGATAACGACGGCGGCCACCACGATCGCCACCGCGACGACGGTCGCGCTCGCGCGGACCGCGACGTTGTCGGCGTAGGCGACGACGGCCGGGGCGATCAGCAGCGCGACCAGGTTCATGACCTTGATCAGCGGGTTGATCGCCGGGCCGGCGGTGTCCTTGAACGGGTCGCCGACGGTGTCGCCGATCACCGTGGCGGCGTGGGCCTCCGAGCCCTTGCCGCCGTGGTGACCGTCCTCGACGAGCTTCTTGGCGTTGTCCCAGGCGCCACCGGAGTTGGCCAGGAAGACCGCCATCAGCGTGCCGGCCGCGATGGCGCCGGCGAGGAAGGCGCCCAGCGGCGCGTACCCGAGCGCGAAGCCGACTGCGATCGGCGTCAGCACCGCGAGGAGACCGGGCGTGGCCAGCTCGCGCAGCGAGTCACGGGTGCAGATGTCGACCACCCGGCCGTAGTCGGGCAGCTCGCTGCCGTCCATGATCCCGGGCTTGCTGCGGAACTGCTCGCGCACCTCGTAGACCACCCGGCCGGCCGCGCGGCCGACCGCGCTGATCGCCAGGGCCGAGAAGAGGAACACCACCGCCGCGCCGACGACCAGGCCGACCAGCACATTCGGCGCGTCCACCGACAGGCTGAAGTCCGCGAACGAGCCGAGTATGTCCTTGACGGCCTGCGTCGCCCGCCCGAGCTCACCCTCCACCGCGGTGCGGAACGCGCCGAACAGGGCGGTGGCGGCCAGCACGGCCGTGGCGATCGCGATGCCCTTGGTGATGGCCTTGGTGGTGTTGCCCACCGCGTCCAGGGAGTTGAGCACGCGGGCGCCCTCGCCCTCGACGTCGCCGGACATCTCCGCGATGCCCTGGGCGTTGTCGGCGACCGGTCCGAAGGTGTCCATGGACACGATGACGCCGACCGTGGTCAGCAGGCCGGTGCCGGCGAGCGCGACCGCGAACAGGGCGACGGTGACGTTGCCGAAGCCGAGCAGGAACGCGCCGTAGACCGCACCACCGATCAGCAGTGCCGAGTAGACGGCGGACTCCAGACCGACCGAGATGCCGGACAGGATGACGGTCGCCGGACCCGTGAGGGAGCTCTCGCCGATCTCCTTCACCGGGCGGCGGTTCGTCTCGGTGAAGTAGCCGGTGAGGATCTGGATCGCGCTGGCCAGGACCAGACCGATGAGCACCGCGCCGATCGCGATCAGGCGCGGGTCGGAGGTGACCGCCGCGATCTCCTGGCTCACACCGGACAGCTCGGCGAAGGTCGCCGGCAGGTAGGCGAAGGCGGCGACGGCCACCAGGACCGCCGAGATGGCCGCCGAGATGAAGAAGCCGCGGTTGATGGCGGACATTCCGGAGCGGTCGCGGCTGCGCGGCGCGGTGGTGAAGATGCCGATGATCGCGGTGATGACACCGATCATCGGAACGATCAGCGGGAAGACCAGTCCCTCGGTGCCGAAGGCCGCCTTGCCGAGGATCAGGCTCGCGACGAGCATGACGGCGTACGACTCGAACAGGTCGGCCGCCATGCCGGCGCAGTCACCGACGTTGTCGCCCACGTTGTCGGCGATGGTGGCCGCGTTGCGCGGGTCGTCCTCGGGGATGCCCTGCTCGACCTTGCCGACCAGGTCGGCGCCCACGTCGGCGGCCTTGGTGAAGATGCCGCCGCCGACCCGCATGAACATCGCGAGCAGTGCGGCGCCGAAGCCGAATCCTTCGAGGACCCTCGGCGCGTCGCCCTTGTAGACGAGCACGACGATGGCCGCGCCCAGCAGGCCCAGGCCGACCGTGAACATGCCCGCGACGCCGCCGGTGCGGAACGCGATGCGCATGGCGACCTTCTCGCCGGACTCCCTGGCCGCCGCGGCGACCCGTACGTTGCCGCGTACCGCCAGCCACATGCCGATGAAGCCGGTCAGCGCGGAGAACAGCGCGCCGACCACGAAGAAGACCGAGCGGCCGATCCGCTCGCCCGTCGACTCGGCGGGCAGCAGCAACAGCAGCAGGGGAATGATGACGACGAACGCGGCGAGCGTGCGGAACTGACGCGTCAGGTAGGCCGCCGCTCCCTGCTGTACGGCTCGCGCGATGTTCTGCATGCGTTCGGTGCCCTGTCCCGCGGCGAGCACCTCCCGTACGAGGCCTCCGGCGACGGCCAGGGCCAGGAGGGCCACCGCGGCGACCACGACGACCAGTGTGAGATGAGATCCGTTAAGAGCCACCGCTGCGCCTTCGCCAGCGGCTTGGTAGGCAGACATCCGTCCTCCTCGGCCAGACGGGGTTCGGTTCCTGCCCGGAGGCGCTGCGATGTTGTCTGGCCTTTACGGCGCACATCCGGGTGGTTGGCAATGCCGCTTCCGGTTGCATCCGCAATACCTTGGCCGGTGCCGGGAGTCTACGCAGCGAGGCCGCGGATATGAAGGCCCCCCTGCATGGTAATCGAGACCTCACCCAGTAATGGAACAACATTTGCCGGGTTTTGTCGGCCTCTTGACCGGGTTGGTCAGGCCGCGGACCCACCGACCGTACGGCTGGCCGGAATAACATTTTCAGATGCCCCAAATGTACCCGGACACGCCAAAACCGGGCGCCACCCCGCAGGGCGGCGCCCGGATTCCCGGTCAGGCGGTGGCGGTGACCCCGTCGGAGGACGCCGGCCAACTCATCCGAATGCACATGCCCTTGGGCCCGGGGAGCACCTCGACGTCGTCCGCCAGTCCCGCGATGACCGCGAGCCCGAGACCGGCCATCTCAGGCATGGGGTTGCCGTTCGCCGCGAGGACACGCGGCGCCACGTCATCGCTCGGGGCGACGTCGGTGACGGTCACCTCGAAGCGCCCCTCGTCATCGCGCAACTCGATGCGCACGGGCTCGTCCGGGCAGTGAAGGCGATGCGCCTCCACCGCCCGGGAGCACGCCTCTCCGACGGCGAGCCGCACCTCGTCCAAGATCGCCTCGTCCACCCCGGTGCGCCTGGCGATCGCCGTGGCGACCAGCCGTGCCGTACGCACATGGGCGGGCAGAGCACTGAACGTCAGCTCGACGGTGGCCATGTCGCAGGCTCCTACGCCGTCACTTGTCCCGGCCGTGCATTTCCTTGGCCTCGTCTACAGAGGAGTAGATTCCGAAGACCTTGGTCAGACCGGTGATGCGGAAGATCTTCAGAATGCGCTCCTGGGTGCAGACGAGCTCCAGCGAACCGTCATGCGCCCGCACCCGCTTGAGCCCACCGACCAGCACCCCGAGGCCGGTCGAGTCGAGGAAGTCCACCTTCTCCATGTTCACGAGCAGGTGGAAGTTGCCCTTGTTGACCAGATCGATCAGCAGCTCACGCAGTCTGGGCGCGGTGTAGACGTCGATCTCACCCTCGACATCGACGATGGTGAGATTGTCCTCGGAATGGTGGTCCAACTTCAGATCCACAGATCCTCCAGCGCCTTACGTGCGTTCGTCTCGATGGGGGTCGAGCGGTCCCGGTGGTTCCAGGACCCACGACCCCGACGCGCGGCATTCAACCACGCCCCGACTCCGTGTCTATACGAAATCACGACTCCTGGGCGACTCTCCCCAGAGATGCCAAACTGGAAACCAGTGACTCCGACTTCTTCCTATACCCAGCGAACAGGCACTCTTCTCACCCGCTTGCTCGCAGTTTCCGCGCGCCGACAGCGCGTCACCCACGTGGAGCATGTCCCCGCACGTCAGGCAGGTCAGGTCCGATGGCCGGACTGGGCGCCGAAACCCCTGGTCGCGCAGCTGGAGGACCAGGGCGTCTCGGGCCTGTGGGAGCACCAGCTCGCCGCCGCCGAGCACGTCCACCGTGGCCAAAACGTGATCCTCGCGACGGGTACGGCCTCCGGGAAGACCCTGGCCTACCTGGTCCCGGCGGTCGCGGAGATCTTCTCCGGCGGCACCGTGCTCTATCTGACCCCCACCAAGGCGCTCGCCGCCGACCAGGTCAGGACCGTCCAGGGACTGCGTCTGACCGAGGTGAGGGCCGCGACCTTCGACGGGGACACCCCGATGAAGGAACGCCGATGGGTTCGCCAGAACGCCAACTACGTCCTGACAAATCCGGATATGCTGCATCGATCGATGCTGCCCCGGCACCAGTCCTGGTCCTCGTTCTGGCGACGGCTGCGGCTCGTGGTCGTGGACGAGTGCCATGGCTACCGGGGCGTTTTCGGGTCACATGTCGCCCAGATCCTGCGCCGGCTCCGCCGGGTCTGCGCCAGGTACGGTGCGAACCCCGTGTTTCTGCTCGCATCGGCGACCGCGAGCGACCCCGCGGTGGCGGGGACACGCCTCACGGGCCTGGAAATGGCCGAGGTGACCACGGACGCCTCTCCCCGGGGTTCGACCACGTTCGCGCTCTGGGAGCCGCCCCTGACCGATATGCGCGGTGAGGGAGGCGCTCCCGTACGGCGCACGGCCACCGCCGAGGCGGCCGACCTCCTGACCGACCTGGTGATCGAGAACGTCCGCACGCTCGTCTTCGTCCGGTCGCGGCGCGCCGCCGAGACCGTAGCGCTCACCGCCAGGAGGAACCTGGAGGAGGCCGACCCCGAGCCCTGGCACCCCGGTTCGGCCGCCGACCGGGTGGCGGCCTATCGGGCGGGCTATCTGGCCGATGACCGCCGCTCGCTCGAAAAGGCGCTGCGATCCGGCGCGCTCACCGGGCTGGCGACCACGAACGCGCTGGAACTCGGCGTGGACGTCTCCGGGCTCGACGCCGTACTCATCGCCGGATGGCCGGGCACCCGGGCCTCGCTCTGGCAGCAGGCCGGCCGCGCCGGACGGGCCGGGCAGGACGCGCTGGCCGTACTGATCGCCCGCGACGATCCGTTGGACACCTATCTCGTCCACCACCCCGAGGCGTTGTTCGGCCGGCCCGTGGAGGCGATCGTCCTCGACCCGGACAATCCGTACGTGCTGGCGCCGCACCTGTGCGCCGCCGCCGCCGAGATCCCGTTGACCCCCGCCGACCTGGAGACCTTCGGACCGGCAGCGGCGGAGGTGCTCGACGAGCTGGTCGACCGCGGGCTGCTGCGCAGGCGGGCCGCCGGCTGGTTCTGGACCAGCCGGGAGCGCGCCACCGACCTGGCCGACATCAGAGGCTCGGGCGGCGTCCCGGTCCAGGTCGTGGAGGCCGCCACCGGGCGGCTGCTGGGCAGCGTGGACGAGCCTTCGGCCCACTCGATGGTGCACGCGGGCGCGGTCTACCTGCACCAGAGTGAGACCTTCGTGGTCGATCTGCTCGATCTCGACGCCGGAGTCGCGCTGGTCTCGGCGGCCGAGCCGGACTACTCCACATTCGCGCGTGACGTGACCGACATCAGGGTCATCGAGTCGCTGCGGTCCCGGCCCTTCGGTCCGGGCGAGCTGCACTTCGGCTCGGTCGAGGTCACCCGGCAGGTGGTCTCGTACCTGAAGCGGCGCACCCAGACCGGGGAGATCCTGGGTGAGGAACCCCTCGACCTGCCGCCGCGCACCCTGCGCACCCGCGCCGTCTGGTGGACGCTGCCCGACTCGGCGCTGACCTCGGTGGTGCGCGCTCCGGCCGGCGGACCCGTCGACCTCGGCGGCTGCGCCCACGCGGCCGAGCACGCCGCCATCGGTCTGCTGCCGCTGTTCGCGACCTGCGACCGATGGGACATCGGCGGGGTCTCCACCGAGCTCCACCCCGACACGGGCCTGCTCACGGTGTTCGTCTACGACGGCCACGACGGCGGGGCCGGCTTCGCCGAGCGTGGTTACACCCGGGCTTCCGAGTGGCTCACCGCCACCAGGGACGCGATCGCCTCCTGCGAGTGCGACCACGGCTGCCCGTCCTGCATCCAATCCCCGAAGTGCGGCAACGGCAACGAACCGCTCGACAAGGCCGGCGCCCTCCGCCTTCTCGACGTGCTGCTGGGGAGCGTCTGAGGAGGCATCAGGGGTCGCGGCTGCTGCGGGCCGGGTACGCGGGATCTCCGCCGTCCTCCTCGTCCGCCGCCCAGTAATCGGGCTCCGGCTGCCTGGGCCTCTCCCCCAGCGCGTCACCGCGTAGAACGTAGGGCCGGGGCAGCAGCGGATCGCGCGGAGCGCCGCCGCTGTTGGACAGCACCACCCCGCCGGGAGGGCCGGTGACCGAGCCGGGCCGTTGATCGACACCGGCCGACCGGAGGGCGGCCGTCTCGAAGGCATTGCGGCCGAGCACGGCCGGACCCGGGGCGATCGGACCCGGCCCGGCCGGATCGAGTCTGGCCGAGTCGGGACCGACCGGGCTGGGGCCGAGTCCGGCCGAATCGGGGCCGGGACCGACCGGGCCGGAGCCGGGGCCGGGGCCGGGGCCGGGGCCGACCGGATCGTCGGCGGTCGGGCTGTCGTGGGCGACCGGATCGTGGGCGACCGGGCCGGGAGGGACCGGGCCGGGAGGGATGCCCCTCGCCGCGGCCTCGCTCGGCGCATGCGCGGTTCCCGGCCCTGCGGCGGTCACCGGCTCCCCGGAGACGGCGACAGCGCGCCTGCGGTGGAACCACGCGCCCATATACGCCCCGATGAGGAGCAGGGCGACCGCCACCACGATGTAGATCCCGTAGTTCAACCCACCGGATCGCGAGCCGGAAGACCGGGCGCCCGCGGCGACCAGGTCCGTCGCCTGCGGGGCGGGCTCCTCCCTCGGCACCGCCTCCGGCTCGCTCTGGTCGCCACCGCTCCTGCGCGCGTCCGGCGACCTGCGCTCGTTCTTGGGGCCGTCGGACGACTTGGGCACCGCGTTAGGAGGCACGGTCGTGGGTGGGCTCGCGGTCGAGGGAAGCCTCGCGGTCGTGTCCTCCCGCGGCGCCGACGTCCGCTCCCGCCCGAGCGCCCTCTCATCGGGCTTCGGTGACGGAGACGGAGGCGGAGTGGGCTTGGCCGGCGGCACGCCCACGAAGGCCGTCCCCGAGAGGGACGACCTGATGGTGCCGCCTCTGCCGTCGGAACGGAACGCTCGTACGGACACGTCGACGTTCCGGCCGACGGTCCTGCCGGACAGCGGCAGGCTCGCCTGGCAGAACGAACCCTCGCACGCGGCCGCCACATCGACCGAGGCCGTCCTGCCCGCCTCCTTCGAGGTCACTTCGTATGACGTCAGGTCGGGCTCGTTCCCCCTGGCCCACCTCACGACGACCGTGGATTCGTCCTTGAGCCGGACGTCCACTCCGGACGGAGCCTCAGGCGGGCGGCTGAGCGTGAACGTCGAGGTTGTGTAGGTCTTCTTCGTGATCTCTCCGGCCAGTGTCACCGTGAAGGCCCCGTTCGGAGCGTTCCCCGGATCGAACGAGCCGGTGATCGTCTGGTTGCCGCCCGCTGAGCCGATCTTCTGGCGGGGCACCGACGGCCCCTCGACGTACAGGGCCATTTTGACCTGATACCAGTCGGTCTTGGCCGAAACGGTCACCGGCCCGGTCGAGCTGATGACCTCCCCATCGGCCGGGGAAAGGATCTCGCCGTCCCCGGCGCTCGCGGGTGCGGCGCCGACGACGAGAGCGGACGTCACCACGAGCGGTACGTACACCGCCGCGGCGGCCAGCCTGCTAACCGTGGTCACGGCGGCACTCCTTCCCGCGGAGCCGCCGGCCCTCCGCCCGAAGGAGTGCGTACGGCCCCGGGCGGAGCCTAGTCCAGTGATCCGCTCTTGGACGTATTGTCCAAGAGGTCGTGATCTCATCGCTATCGACCGCGCCGCCGCGCTGACCGGCCCCGCCCTGGCGGTCCCCGTCACCGTACGGCTCCCGGTGAGCGGGAGGGTGATCGCCACTATGACCGAGACGGCGGCGACGCCGTCGGACAACGAACACGACCTCAGCCGGGCGCCGTTGGCCATCGCGACCGTCCGCGCCCGCTCACAGGCCCGGCCCGGCTCGGCGAACATCCAGGAGGCGGCGGCGAGCGCACTGAGGTCGGCCGCGCTCTGCGCCCGATGCCGGACCACGCCGGCCGCCCCGATCTGGACGACGACCAGGGCCGCCACGCAGATGAGCGCCATCATGGCGACGGCCCAGACCGTCGCCGACCCGCGCTCCGCGCGAAGCGCCGTCCCGACCTCCGTCATCTCCGTCATCGGAACACCCCGCTCTCGGTGGCCGACGCGGCCGAAGCCGTGACCTCCACGGAGGCGAACCCCGATTTCCACGGCGGCCGGACGGAAACCGAGACATCCACCCGGGTGACCTCCGATCCCGGCTCGACCGTGACGCGGGATCCCGCCGGAGCCGCCTGAAGCACCGCCAGGCGTACGGCCTCCAGTGCCTCACCGCGGGCCGCGGCCCGAGCACCCGCCCGGGCCGCGTCCACACATCTCAGCTGAGCGCCCACCACCGTGACCGCCCAGAGCGCGACGGCGAGCACCATCACGAGGACCGGAAGCACCACCGCCGTCTCCGCCGTGACCGACCCCCGTTCCCGCGGCCCGGCCCGCCGCCGGCCCTGCACCGTCCGCGCCATCATCCGGCCAGCTTGAGCGCCTTCTGAACGAGCGCGGACAGCATGGATCTGACCTCCCCGCTGGTGAGGATCTTCCAAAGCAGGGCCGCGAAGCCGCAGGCGGCGATCGTCCCCACGGCGTACTCCGCCGTCGACATGCCCGCCTCGGCTCTCGTCCGGGCGATCAAGGCCATCCGTAGCGCCGTCGCCCGGACGCGTCCGCGCACCGAGCGGCTCCGCCGCCGGAGCCACGACCCCGAGCGCGACGCCGCGCCCATCTCCGGCGCTTCCCGGTCGGCGAGGGTCATGTCACCGCCCGTGGCCGCCAAGATGCCGTCCCCGGACGTCCTGCCACCGTCCCCGGACGTCCTGCCGCGGTCTACCGGCGGGCGCGCTCCCGATCGGGCCCCGGACGCCGTGATGCCGATCCGGGAAACAGCCGCGGTCGGCTCGGCCGTCCACTTCACCATCGATCCTCCCCAGGCTTGGGGGCGGCTCCTCCGCCCACCGAGCCAAGGTTGCGGCACTGCGGCTCCCTGTGGAGCAGGCGAACCACGCTCTGTGGATAACTAGCAAATTGTGGATAACTTCAGCAGGTGAGTCGCTTCTGCGCACAGGTGACGCCAAGATTTCCACAATTGTGGATAACTTTGTCCACAGGACGCGGAGAAACAGCGATCACGGTAGCAAGATCTGGGCGGCCAGACCCGCGACCACGGGAACGATTCCGAGGAACACGAAGGCCGGCAGGAAGCACAGCCCGAGAGGCGCCACGACCTGGACACCCGCCCTCCTGGCCGCGGCTGAGGAGGCCGCACACGCCGCACGCCGGGCGTCGTCCCCGAGCCGAAGCAGCACGTCGGCGACCGGCGCTCCGCTCTGCGCCGCTCGGCTCATCGTCCGTGCGAGCGCGGCGAGCGGCGGCTCAGTCGCGAGCGCGGCCCAGGCCGTTTCCGGATCGGCCCCGAGCCGCATCTGCGCGCCCACCCACGCCAGGCGTTCTCCGAGGGGGCCGCCGACGGCCTCTGCCACGGTCTCGACGGCGCCGGTCAACGGACGGCCGGCCCGCAGGCAGGCGACCATCAGGTCGGCTGCGAAGGGAAGGTCTTCCGCCATCCGCTCACGGCGGCGGCGCAATTCGGCCGGCTCCCGTCTCGCCGCGACCACGAGCACACAGCAGGCGAACAGCCCGCCCACGACCAGCCCGGCGAACCCGCCCACGACGAGAAACCCGGCGAGCCCCACTGACGTGGCGAGCATCGGCCCCGCACCGCGGGTCCGCGCTGATGTGCCTGCCGTCTCATCGACGGTCTCCGCTTCGCGGGTCACCGCGAGGAACCGATCTGCAGGTGACCGCGCCGACGCCCAGGTCCAGGCGGCGAGTCCGATGAGGACGGCCGCCATCACCGTCGTCACGGCCATGCTCGGTCCGCTCGCCGTCTTCGATCGATCGGCATCATGCCTTCGCTCGCCACCTTCACTCCGGGTGCCCGGTCCCCGCCGGGCCCCCGGCTCCCTGAGCGGGGACCCGGCGCGTTCCGGGCGGATTCCGTGCTCTCCGCCCGGGCGACCAGACGGTGCGTCCACCAGACGCCCGCCGCGTCGAGCGCCAGCCCGACGAGCAGGCAGGAGAATCCGGCCGGACCGCCCAGCAGGAAGGACAGCGGGTCCATGCCGAGGGCGGCGCCCATGAGCAGGCCGAGGACCGGCAGCGCGGCCAGCATCCGGGCGGTCGCGCGAGGCCCGGCGAGTTGGGCGGCCAGGTCAAGCCGGTGCGCCTCGGCATCGCGGAGCGACACGGTCACCCGCTCGATGAGCCCGGCCAGCCCGCCGCCCACCATCACGCTCACCCGCCAGCAGGCGGCCAGCCGCATCAACCCCTCCCCGCCGCGGACCGGTGCGGCACGCAGCAGGGCGGCGGCCACATCGCCGCCGTCGCGGGCGACCACCGCGACCGGCGCGAGAGCCGCCGGGTCCGGCGGGCTGACCGCGGCAATGGCCCGCGCGAGCGCGTCCCCTGCGGTGCGGCCGGCCGAGAGCTCGGCCACGACGCACTGACACAGCTCGATGGATGCCGCCCGCCACGCGGCCGCGCGCGCCGCTGCGGCCCGGTGCCGTCTCCACCGCGGCCACACCGCCCGTCTCCGCCGGAGCGACCCGTGGACCCACGGCACCAGCAGATCGGCGGCCCTGGCATAGGCGCCGTCCGGGCCGGACCACACCCAGGCGGCGACTCCCGCCGCCAGCACGGCTAGCGCGTCCATGTCTCCTCCAGTTGCGGGCACCGGGACGTGAGCGCGGCCAGGGCGGGCCCCGGTACGACACCGCCGTCTGGGGAGAAGGCGAGCGCGGGCACCGCCGCCACCAGACCGGACGGTTCACGCTCCAGGAGGCAGATCTCCGCCACGCGGCGCGGCCCGCCCGGGAGCCGGACGAGATGCACGATGACGTCGAGAGCCGCCGCGATCTGACTGTGCACCGCCTCCCGGGACAGACCGGCCGCACAGGCGAGGGCCTCGAGCCGGGCGGGCACGTCGGCCGCGTTGTTGGCGTGCAGCGTCCCGCAGCCTCCCTCATGCCCCGTGTTCAGGGCACTCATCAGATCGATCACTTCACGGCCGCGCACCTCTCCCACGACGAGACGGTCGGGACGCATCCGCAGGGCCTGCCGTACGAGATCACGAAGGCCGACGCCGCCCGCGCCCTCCAGGTTGGGCGGCCGGGCTTCCAGGCGCACGACGTGCGGATGCCTTGGGTTGAGCTCGGCGGAGTCCTCGACGAGCAGCAGCCGCTCGCCCTGGCCGGCCCGCGAGAGCATCGCGGAAAGGAGCGTCGTCTTCCCCGTGCCCGTTCCACCCGTGACGAGGAAGGCCAGCCGTGCCGTCATGATGGCGGTGAGCACGGCCGCGCCGACACCCGGCACGAGCTCCTCGATCTCGAAAGTGCGCCGCGGCGGCAGGCGCAGCGACAGGCAGGTGCCCCCCGGCGCGATCGGCGGCAGGACGGCGTGCAGCCGCACCCCGCCCGCCAGCCGTGCGTCCACGTAGGGACACGCGTCGTCCAGACGCCGTCCGGCCGCGGCCGCCAGGCGTTGGGCGAGCCGCCGCACCTCGTCGTCGGTGGAGAAGGTCACCGCGGTCCTGCGCAGACCGTGACCGTCATCGATCCACACCTCGGCGGGCCCGTTCACCAGCACGTCGGTCACCCCCGGTTGGGCCAGGAGCCCTTCGAGCGGGCCGGCGCCGATGAGGTCGGCACGCAGGGTCCGCGCGATGGCCAGGACCTCGGCGTCGCCCAGGACCGCCCGTTCCGCCCGCAGGGCCGCGGCCACCTGTGCCGCCGTGGGCGGGGCCCCGGCCAGCGAGAGCCGTACCCGCACGGCCTCGACCAGTTCCGCCGGAACCGGCTGAACGGGCTGAACGGGCGGGACGGGGAGGGCAAGCCGGCCGGGCGGCGCCGGCGGGTCCACCGGACCGGCGGCGGGTCTGTTCATGCGGCCTCCACCAACCCGGTCAGCAGATCGGAGCAGAACCGGCCGAGGGGAGCGCGGCCGAGCGGCGGCGGATCGCCGCGGTCGAGGGTCGCGACCAGACCGCGAAGCTCGGGAAGCACCCCCACGCAGGGGACGTCGAGGGAAGCGCGGATCACCTCGGGGTCGATGCCACCCGGGCGTACGACCACGCGCAACTCCCCGGTGTGGCGGCGCAGCAGGGCGAGGGTCTGCGCGGCCGCGAGCGCTCCCCTCAGGTCGGCCTGCACGACGACCAGCGTCACGGCGGCTCGGGCCAGCGCCTCCGCGACACCGTCGTCCTCGGCCACATGGCGGGGCAGATCGACGATCACCAGGTCGCAGCCGCGCCGAGCCGCGCCGAGCACGGCCCGCATCGCCTCACGCGGCACCCGCTCCGGCTCCCCGCGATGCCAGGACAGCACGGTGAGCTCGCCGAACGTGGGCAGCGCGTCCTGGAGGGCCGCGAAGCTCACCCTTCCCTCCCGGCCGGCGATGTCCGGCCATCTGGCGCCCATGGCCTCCTCCTGACCGAGGACGACGTCGATGCCGCCGCCCAGCGGATCGGCGTCGACCAGCAGCGTGCGCAACCCGCCACGCGAGGCGGTCAGCGCGAGGGAGGCCGCCAGCACCGTGGCGCCCGCGCCGCCCTTGCCGCCGACGACGCAGACGACCAGGCCCGCCTTCATCGCCGGCTCGGCCACCTCGCCCAACTCCTCGACCAGCAGCCGTTCCGCCTGGGGCAGCTCCAGCACGGTCTGCGCGCCCACCGCGACACAGCGGCGCCACATGTCGGGATCCGCGGCGCTTCGCGTGACGAGGACGATGTTCTGCCGGGGAGGAGGTCCGGTGGCCGCGAGGCCCTCGGCGGCATCGCCGCCCACCACCACGAGCGGGGCTCGGTTCCAGTACGGCCTGGCCCGGGTCGGCGTGTGGACCACATCGAACTCCACGCCCGCCGCCGCCCCGATGCGCAGCAGGTCGTCGAGTAGTTCCCGATCACCGGTGATGGCCAAGGGCCGCGGCTGCATCGTGCCTCCCTGTCTGTCGTGGGAGACCACTTTCCGGGACCGGAGCCGCGGCCCGAGGGGCCGAATCACGTTCTGTGGATAAGCCGGCCGCCGTGCCCGTACTACAAGGTCACCGAAGCCGTTCGCGCAGTTCAGCCGTAAGGTCTGCGAGTTTCTGCAAGATCAGCGAAGGCATTTCGGCTGGTCGGGGGAGCCCATTGCGAGAATTCGCAAGATCACGCCAAGGGGGGTGGGGGGCCTGCCAGGGAGGAATGGAGGAGGTGAGGGCGGGTGAGCCGAGCGAAGGGGGCGGGCCCGGGCCGAAGATAGGTGAGCCGGTGAAAGGGGGCGACCCCCGCCGGGGGGGAGAGCGGGGGTCGCCGACTGGCCCGGCTCTGGGGGGGTAGAGCCGGCCCTTACCGGAAGAAGCCTCAAAGAGCAGGTCAAGGCGTCACAACGGTCCGTTCATCCCCGACCTATGCACAATCTTCCGGAAGCAGGGACACACCGTATGTTGCCTGACAAGCGTGGAGTTAGTCGAGAGCCCCGCAAAATCTGAGCAAGATTTTTGCCTCGAGTAAGGCTCTCTGTCGGCGGTGGGCTGCAGGGAGTAAAGGGAGAGCTGGAACGACAGGTGACGGAGATCCCCCATATCGACCAGTCGCCATCTGCCTATATGACCCCTTCACAACCAGGCCTTGGAAGGGATAAAACCGACAATTCGGGAAGGTTGGCGACCTCCGTAATGGTCTTGGTCCCAGGGGTTTCCAAGACGGGGAATCGGACGTAGAAAGGGGTTACGGACTCACGAGTCCGGCGTACGACCACCGGGTACCCACGCGCGACCAGCCGCGGGAGGCGTGCCGAGACGGGCTTGACCCGATCCGGCAAAAGAGAGGTGCACGCTTGGTAACCCGGGAGGGACGTACTCTCGACGGCGTTCCATACCAGGAGCGCCGTCGGCTTTTCCAGGACCGCCCGGCGGCGCCCCAGAACTCCCTCCCCGGCCAGAACCTCTTATCTGGACAGGGCCTCGCAGATGGCGGTCGTCTCCCGGGCGCCGACGACGACGGCCTCGGCGCAGTGCCTGACCCACTCCCCCACGCCATCGGCCGTTCCCGTGAGATAGGCCCGCAGCCCCGCCGCGTACGCGTCACCGAGCTCGAGATGGCCCACCTCGACCGCTATCAGCGACTTGGGATCAAGTCCGTGCTCCACCAGCGTCAGGCGACCGGCCGCCCGCGCGACGAGTCCGTCCGCCACGCCGAACGGCCGCAGCACGGCGAGCTCGGCGTGGACGATCGCGGCCAGGACGAGGGCGGGGGCCTTCGTCGGGGCCGACAGCAGCCCGGCCAGCGCGGACATCCGTGCCGCGGTGTCCTCGGGACCGGGGGCGGGGCCGATCCCGAGCGGGTCGGCCGTCGTCGGCGCCGTCCTCGGCCGGCCGGGATCGGCCATCAGGCCGGCGGCGGCGAGAGTGTGCAGCCGGGCCAGAACCTGGCGGGGCGCCGAGCGCCATGTCGCGCCGAGCCGGCCCAGCTCGGCCGAGACCCGCAGGGCACCCTGCGGCACCGCGTCGGCCGCCTCACCGAGCCGCAGCGCCTGCAGCGGCACGTCGACACCCTCGAGCGCCGCCGAGGCTCTGGCCCCGCGCAGCGCCGATTCCGCAGACACCTCGGGGCTTCGCCGCCGCAGCACCCGATGCCGGTAGAGACGGTCGGCGGCCGCACGGGCCTGCTGCACGGCTTCGGGCACTCCGGGGAGTTCGGCTATGACAGCCAGCGGGTCGTTCACAGGCACCGACCATACCGAGCGGTAGAAAGTCGTTCGGCGAAGAGGTCGGGCCGTTGAGCGCAGGGAAGAGCACCTCGCCTGCTCCTCATCCCCAGATATCACTAAATTCTGCCGCATAGCACTAGTTGTGCTGATCGCGATGGGAGGCGCCTCGCTTACTTGTACTTGACGCCCCGAGCCTGGTGAAGTGGGACAGGGCATACCCCAGCTTGGCCGAGGCGGCCGAACAGAAGTCGATCCATGAGATGCGGTAAGGAGCACGGAGTGGCCACCGAAACCCCCGGTCAGGAAACCCAGCAGACGTTGTCGAACCTGATGAGCGAGACGCGGCGGTTCGCCCCGCCGGCCGACCTGGCGGCGTCCGCGAACGTCACGGCGGAGACCTTCGAGGAGGCCGACCGGGACCCGCTCGCCTTCTGGGACAGCGCTGCGGAACGACTGACCTGGACCCGACGCTGGGATACCACGCTCGAGTGGAACGCCCCCTTCGCCAAGTGGTTCGTGGGCGGCGAGCTGAACGTCGCCTACAACTGCGTCGACCGCCACGTCGAGGCCGGGCTGGGCGACCGGGTCGCCTACTACTGGGAGGGCGAGCCGGAGGGCGACAGCCGTACGATCACCTATGCGGACCTCCAGAAGGAGGTCTCCAGGGCGGCGAACGCGCTCGAGGAGCTCGGCGTGCGCAAGGGCGACCGGGTCGCCGTCTACCTCCCGATGATCCCCGAGCTGCCGATCACGCTGCTCGCCTGCGCCCGCATCGGCGCGATCCACTCGGTGGTGTTCGGCGGATTCTCCTCCGCCGCGCTCAAGAGCCGCATCCACGACGCCGACGCCAAGATCGTCATCACGGCCGACGGCGGCTACCGGCGCGGCAAGCCCAGCGCGCTCAAGCCGACCGTGGACGAGGCGCTGGAGGAGTGCCCGGGCGTCGAGCGCGTCGTCGTCGTCCGCCGGACCGGGCAGGACATCGCGGTGAACGACCGGGACATCTGGTGGCACGACCTCGTCGACCGCCAGTCTTCCGAGCACGAGGCGGTCCCGCACGGCGCCGAAGACCCGCTGTACATCCTTTACACCAGCGGCACCACCGGCACGCCCAAGGGCATCCTCCACACCACCGGCGGTTACCTCACCCAGACGGCCTGGACCCACTACGCGACCTTCGACCTCAAGCCGGAGACCGACATCTACTGGTGCACGGCGGACATCGGCTGGGTGACCGGGCACTCCTACATCGTGTACGGCCCGCTCGCCAACGGCGCGACCAGCGTGATCTACGAGGGCACCCCCGACACCCCGCACCGGGGCCGCTTCTGGGAGATCGTGCAGAAGTACAAGGTCACGATCCTCTACACGGCGCCCACGGCGATCCGGACGTTCATGAAGTGGGGCGACGACATCCCCGCGAAGTTCGACATGTCGTCCCTCCGGGTGCTCGGCTCGGTCGGCGAGCCCATCAACCCCGAGGCGTACGTCTGGTACCGCGAGAACATCGGCGGCAGCCGCTGCCCGGTGGTGGACACCTGGTGGCAGACCGAGACCGGCGCCATCATGATCAGCCCGCTGCCCGGGATCACCGCGGCCAAGCCGGGCGCCGCGATGCGGCCGCTGCCCGGCATCGCCGCCGACGTCGTCGACGACCAGGGCAACTCGGTGCCGAACGGCGGTGGCGGCTTCCTCGTGATCCGCGAACCGTGGCCGGCCATGCTCCGCACGATCTGGGGCAACGACAAGCGCTACATCGACACCTACTGGTCCCGGTTCGACGGGATGTACTTCCCGGGTGACGGCGCCAAGCGCGACGAGGACGGCGACCTGTGGCTGCTCGGCCGGGTCGACGACGTGATGCTGGTCTCCGGGCACAACATCTCGACCACCGAGGTCGAAAGCGCACTGGTCAGCCACCCCAAGGTGGCCGAGGCCGCCGTCGTGGGCGCGACCGACCCGGTGACCGGCCAGGCCATCGTGGCGTTCGTGATCCTGCGCGGCACCGCGGAGGAGAGCGACGACATCGCCACCGAGCTGCGCAACCACGTCGCCAAGACCCTCGGACCGATCGCCAAGCCGCGCCAGATCCTGGTCGTGCCCGAGCTGCCCAAGACCCGCTCCGGCAAGATCATGCGTCGCCTGCTGCGTGACGTGGCGGAGAACCGCTCGCTGGGCGACGTCACCACGCTGACCGACAGCTCGGTGATGAAGCTGATCGCCGAGAAGCTGCCGTCCACCAAGAACGAGGACTGAGATCGACAGCGGCGGGGCCCTTCGGCGAAGGCCGGGGGCCCCGCCGCTGTGCGTCGAGTTCGGCTGCGCGTTCTCCGGGCAGGCACGACATGATGTTTGATAGGCGCTGATAGGAGGTCACCGATGCCCGAGGACGAATCGCTCGGCGCGCTGGTCGCCCAGGCGAGCCATCAAATCTCGACCCTCGTACGCTCCGAGATCGAGCTGGCCAAGGCCGAGCTCAAGTTCGACGCGAAGCGGGTGGGCACCGCGGCCGGGCTGTTCGGCGCCGCCGCGTTCATCGCGCACCTGTGCCTGATCCTGGCCTCGTTCGCGATCGCGTACGGCCTCATCGCGCTCGGGCTGGCGCAGTGGCTGGCGTTCGCGATCGTCACCGTGTTCTACCTCCTCGTGGCGGCGCTGCTGGTCTTCATCGGCTACCGACGGCTGAAGGGGCTGGCCGGCATGCGCCGGACGACCCGCAGCCTGCGCAACCTGGCGGGCGGCGCCGAAGCCGAGATCGCCGCCGAGGCCGGGCCGGAGGAGGCCCCGCCCGCGGCGGTGCGCGAGCCGTACACCGGCCCCACCGCAGGACAGGTGGGCGCCCACAGAGAGCCTGTGGGCGCCCAGCAGCAGAGCGTGGGCGAGCCCGGCAGGGAGTCGTCGGCCGATGCCTCCTGACGAGTCCCTGGTCCGGGTCGACGGGCCCTGGACCCACCGGGAGGTGCACGCCGGGGGCACCCGCTTCCACGTGGTGGAGGCGGGCGAGGGCCCGCTGGTGCTGCTGCTGCACGGGTTCCCCCAGTTCTGGTGGACCTGGCGCCACCAACTGGTCTCGCTGCCCGCCGCCGGCTATCGGGCCGTCGCGGTGGACCTGCGCGGGTACGGCGCCAGCGACAAGCCGCCACGCGGATACGACCTGCCGACCCTCGCCGTGGACGCGGCCGGTCTCGTACGCGCCCTCGGCGAGACGGGCGCCATCGTGGTCGGCCACGACTGGGGCGGGCTGATCGCCTGGACGATGGCCGTGCACGATCCCAAGGTGGTGCGCCGGCTCGTCCCGGTGTCGGCGCCGCATCCGCTGCGTCTGCGCGCCGCCCTGTTCGGCGAGCCCTTCGGGCAGCTCAGGGCCAGCCGGTACGCCCTGGGATTCCAGCTGCCGTGGCTGCCGGAGCGGCGGCTAACGGCCAGGGGAGGCGCGCGCGTGGGCCGCCTCATCCGCCGGTGGGCCGGCCCAGAACGGCCGTCCGACGACGCGATCCACACCTATCAGGAGGCGCTGCGGATCCCGGGGGTCGCGCACTGCGCCCTGGAGTACTACCGCTGGTTCGCGCGATCGCAGTTCCGGCCGGACGGCCTCCGCTACGCCCGGCACATGCGCACCCAGATCGAGGCGCCCACGCTGCAACTGCACGGCGCGCTCGACCGCTGTCTCCTGCCGCGCACCGCCCAGGGCTCCAGCCGTTACGTGGCGGCGCCGTACCGGTGGCGGCTGATCGAGGGAACCGGCCACTTCCCGCACGAGGAGCGTCCAGCGCAGTTCGACGGCGAGCTGATCGCCTGGCTCGCCGACCCCGAGCCCGACCGCTGACCTCGACCGCTGACCTCGACCGCTGACCTCGACCGGCCTCGGCGTAACCTGACCTCGACGTAATCCGACCACGACGTGACTCAGACCTCGGCGTAACTCAGACCTCGGCCTGACCCGGCCTCGGCGTGACCCGTTCTCGATTTCATCCGCATCGCGTAAGCAGTCGGGCAGGGTCTCCCAGACGGCCCGCCGGGACGAACTCCAAACGTGATCTTGTGGAATCTTGTAGAAAAGTGCCCTGAAGTGCCGCGATCCCGCGACGTGATCACAGCGTGATCGTGGCGTGACCCTGTAGTGCGGAGAGACCATATGCGTGACCGTGATGAAGCGGGCCGGCCCCGGAACTCCCGTCCCCGGGACGAGTACGGCAGGCCGCTTCCCCGGGGCGCGATAGGAGTGCCCCGGGTCCCCGACGACTACTCGCCCGGAGCACGACAGGCGATCGAGGAGGCGCGGCGGCTGCTGGCCGTGGAGCGGCCGTTCCACGCCCACGAGGTGCTGGAGGCGCGCTGGAAGTCCGGCCCGGCCGAGGAGCGTGAGCTCTGGCAGGGCCTGGCCCAGATCTGCGTCGGGCTCACCCACGTGCAGCGCGGCAACCTCTCCGGGGCCGCGGCGCTCCTGCTGCGCGGATCCGCCCGGCTCGGCGGGTACGGCTCCCGCAGGCCGTACGGACTGGACCTGCGCGCGCTGGCGCTGGCCGCCGACGGCGTCATCACCGAGATCGACTCGGGCGGCATCGACGCCTCGACGGCGATCGCGGTGATCCTCGATCATCTACAGGACGCCGAAGGCGTACGCTCCGGCCCGCCGGACTGATCCCCTGCCGGAACCCTCATCAACGCGGGAGTCAGTCGCACTCCCCCGTGCTGACCCTGGAGACGGCGACGATGCCGTCCTCCGCGTCGGGCAGGACCTCCTCGGCGGTGAGGGCGAAGCCCGTCTCCTTCTTGTCGATCGCGGCGGCGAAGATCACGCCGTACACCTTGCCCTCCGGGCTGAGCAGCGGACCACCGGAGTTGCCCGGCTGGACGCTGCCGCGGATCGCGTAGACCTCCCGGTTGACCTTGCGCTCGTTGTAGATGTTGAAAGACTCCGCCCGCTGCTTGACCCTGACCCTCGCGGCGGTCGGGGTGAAGCCGTGGCCCTTCGGATAGCCCGCGATGATCGAGCTGTCCCCTCGTTCCGCCGAGTAGTCGAACCGCAGCGGCGCGGTCCGCAGATCGGGGACGAGGAGGACGGCGATGTCCCGGTCCGGGTTGTAGAGCACGACCTTGGCCTCGTGCTGCTCGCCTTGGGAGTCGGTTACCCTGAGCCCGTCGGTGACGCCCGCGACGACGTGGGCGTTGGTCATGATCCGATGCCGGGCGTAGACGAAGCCGGTGCCCTCTATGCGCTTGCCGCAGCTCGGCGCGGTGCCCTGGATCTTGACGATCGCGCTCCTGGCCCTGACCAGCCCGGCGCTGCCGCGGAGCACGCCCTGGTCCGGCGGGGCCACGTTGCGGCCGCTGATCGCGGTGATGACCTGGGGCCACTCCGACGCGTCCACGAAGTCCCGGAACGGCTTCTGCCAGGCACGTACGCCATCGGGGATGGCGTCGTCCACGGTCTGCCACACGACCGAGCGGCTGACCTGGTCCTTCACCACCTCGACGCTCATCGACACCAGCAGCGACCCGAGCAGCCAGGCGACGGCCAGGACCGACAGCCCACCGGCCACCGACCCGCCGAACGCGTCGACGATCCGGGCGGGCTCCCACGTCACGTGGCTGCGCACCACCACGCCGATCGTGGAGAACGCGAAATATCCGATCGTCGCGGCCAGGAAAACGATCACGATGGCCAGCAGCGCCCGCTCGACCACACCGGTGACGATCGCCCCGACCACGGACGGCGCGACGAACATCCCCAGAACCGCGCCGCCGAGGAAGCCCACGAAGCTGAAGGCCCCGATGATGAAGCCCTGCCGGTATCCGGAAACAGCGAAGGCCACCACCAGGCCGATCAGAATGAGATCCAGGAGATCGCCGCGCACATCTCCACGGTAGCCAGCCACGCTGCGCATCGTGCGGGCGTCGGCAAGGTCTCATCGATATCGTGACGTCATGGGGGAATCGGAGGGGCCACGTCACGGAGTCGAAGGACGGCAGAACGAGCCCGCCGACGAGCGGCTCGACCAACTAATTCAAATCGCCCTGTCTGACACAGATCCGGATGGACCGGTCAGGTGGCAGGTGATCACAGCGCTACAGGAACGCGGTGACGTGGAGACGTTCACCCTGGCCAGACGGCTGTGCGCGAGCGAGGCGACCGCCGAGCGGGTGCTCGGTGCCGACATCCTCGGCGAGCTGGGCCGGGACCGGCCCTTCATGGACCGCACACTACCCGTGCTCCGCTGTCTCGCGGCGAACGAGACCGACCCCCGCGTGCTCTACGCGGTGCTGCTCGCCTTCGGCCATCTGCGCGACCGGCGCGCGCTGCCGTCGGTGATCGAGCTGGCCGAGCACACCCATCCCACGGTCCGGTACGGCGCGGCCTACGCTCTGCCCCACGTGATGGGGGACCCACCCGATCCGGCGGGCGTGGCGGCGCTGCACAGGCTCGCCGGCGACCCCGACGACGACGTGGCCGACTGGGCGTCGCTCGGCCTGACCCTGGGCGGCGGCGGCCGCTCAGCCGCGGATGCGGTCCCGGGAGGCGAGGGCGATGACATCGGGGGGCAGGTCCTCGACCCGTGAATGGTCCCAGGGCCGTTCGAAGCCGGCGGCGGACAGCACACCGTCGAGCACTCCGGCGGTGAAGCCCCACACGAGCAGGCCGCGCACGCGGAAGGCGACCGATGGCATGACCCCGGCGGGGTGGCGAAGCCGCAGCCGGTTGGCCGGATCGACCAGCTCTGCGATGGGGACGCGCTCCACGGACTCGACCTCGTCCGGTGAGGCGGCGTGCACGGCACTGGGCGTGCGCCACCAGCCGAGCACCGGCGTCACCCGGTTGTCGCTGCGCCACAGGTAGAGCTCCGGCATCGTGCCGAGGACCTCGACGCCGCCGGGGTCGAGACCGGTCTCCTCCCTGGCCTCCCGAAGGGCCGCCGCGACCGGTCCGCCGTCCTCGGGGTCCACGCCCCCGCCGGGGAACGCCGGTTGGCCCGCGTGCACGCGTCCCCGGGAGCTGCGCTGGATGAGCAGGACGTCGGGTCCCTGCGGCCCCTCTCCGAACAGCAGGAGCACCGCGGCGCGCCGTCCCTCGCCGTTAGCGGGCGGCCGCATCGCCTTCGGCAGCGGCATGTGCCCGGCCTTCGCCGCGAGGTCCGTCAACCACCCGGGAGCCACGACCACCTCCGATGTAACTGCCCCAACGCAGGTTACGCCCGTTACCCCGTAAGCATGCCCTATCGGCAGAGGAACGGCGGTCTCAGGAGAACGGCCCCGGTTTGACGAGCTTGGCGGCCTCGGCAGGATCGGTGGGGCCCGTGCCGTACGAAGGACACAGGGACGCGGCCGGACAGGCGCCACAGGCGGGCCTGCGGGCATGGCAGATCCGCCTGCCGTGCCAGATGAGCCGATGGGAGAGCATCGTCCACTCGGCCTTGGGAAAGAGGTCGCCGACCTCGTGCTCGATCTTCACGGGGTCGGTCTCCGTGGTCCAGCCGAACCTTCGCACCAGCCGCTGGAAGTGGGTGTCCACGGTGATGCCGGGGACGCCGAACGCGTTGCCGAGCACCACGTTGGCCGTCTTGCGGCCGACACCGGGCAGCTCGACCAGGTCGGCGAGCCTGCCGGGCACCTCGCCGCCGTGCCGCTCGCACAGGGCCTGGGCCATGCCGATGATGCTGTTCGCCTTCGCCCGGTAGAACCCGGTCGACCTGATGATCTCCTCCAGCTCCTCGCGATCGGCGGCGGCGTAGTCATCCGCCGTCCGATACTTGGCGAAAAGTACCGGAGTAACCATGTTGACCCGTTTGTCCGTACACTGCGCCGAGAGGATCGTGGCGACCAGCAGCTCAAGAGGGGATCCGAAGTCGAGCTCGCAATGGGCGTCAGGATAAGTTTCGGCCAGAATTCTGTTGATCCGCCGAGCGCGGCGTACGAGCGCGAGCCGGGACTCACCCGCCGATGGGACTTTACGGGGCACCCCGTAAGCCTACGCGGTGGACAGGGGTCCACAATGGCAAGCAAGGGAGGCACCGTGAGCACCGAAGAAATCCTGAGCAAGGCGCCCCTGTTCTCCGCACTCGACCGCGAGAGCGCCGCGGCGCTGCGAACGAGCATCACCGTCGTCGAACTGTCCAAGGGACGCACGCTGTTCAGCGAGAACGAGACGGGCGACCGGCTCTATGTGGTGCTCGAAGGTAAGATCAAGCTGTCGCGTGCCGCGCCCGACGGCCGCGAGAACCTGCTGAGCGTGCTCGGCCCCGGCGAGATGTTCGGCGAGCTGTCGCTGTTCGATCCCCGCCCGCGTACGGCATCGGCCATCGCGCTGACCGACGTCCGCCTGGCCGGCCTCGGCCACGACGACCTCAGGCCGTGGTTGACCGGCCGGCCCGAGGTGGCGCTCCACCTGCTGCGCGCCCTGGCGCAGCGGCTGCGCCGTACCAACGACGTGCTGGCCGACCTGGTCTTCACCGACGTGCCCGGACGGGTCGCCAAGCAGCTGCTCGACCTGGCCGACCGCTTCGGGCAGAAGACCGAGGACGGCATCCGCGTCCACCACGATCTCACCCAGGAGGAGCTCGCCCAGCTCGTCGGGGCCTCCCGGGAGACCGTCAACAAGGCGCTGGCCGACTTCGCCCAGCGCGGCTGGCTGCGCATCGAGGCCAAGGCCGTCGTCATCATGGACCGGGAGCGGCTCTTCAACCGTTCGAGGTAGGCCGCCCCCGGCCGGGCTTCACAGGTTCTTGAGGTAGTCGAGCTGGGCCGCGACCGACGCCCGCGCGGCCGGCCACAGCGACCTGTCGACGTCCGCGTAGATCATCTCGACGATCTCCCCGGCGTCTCTCGCCCCGTCTCGTATGGCCTGGCGGATCTGGTCCAGACGCCGCCGCCGGTGGGCGATGTAGCCGTCGATCGCCTCGATCGGGTCGGGCAGCACCGGCCCGTGCCCCGGCAGCAGCGCCGCCGCCTCCAGCGCCTCGGCGCTCGACCTCAGCTTGTCGAGGCTGCGCAGGTAGTCCGCCAGGTTCCCGTCCGGGGCGATCATCGTGGTGCCCCGGCCGAGGATGGTGTCACCGGTGAGCATCGCCCGGTCCTGGGACAGCCAGAAGCAGAGCGAGTCGAACGAGTGGCCGGGGGTGCCGACCACCCGGACCTCCAGGCCGTCGACGGTGAGGACGTCGCCGTCGCCCAGCCCCTCGTCGCCCAGCCGGTGCCGGGGGTCGAGGGCCCGGACCGGGGCGCCGACCATCTCGCCGAACCTCGCCGCGCCGCCGCTGTGATCGTGATGGCCGTGCGAGAGCAGGATCGCGGCCACCCGTCGCTCGCCGAGATGGCCGGCCACCCGCCTGAGATGGGCCTCGTCGTCCGGTCCCGGGTCCACGACGAGCACGCTCTCCCCCCGGCCCAGGACCCAGGTGTTCGTGCCGTCGAGCGTCATGGGCGACGCGTTGGGGGCCAGGATGTTGGTCGCGTGCTCCGTACCCGAGCCGTCCGGCCCGTCCACGGGGATGCGCAGGCCGCTCATGCCCTCTCCTGCTCCCCGCCGAGGCCGCCCGGGACGCTCGAGCCGCCGGGGACGCCGGGGACTCTGGGGATGCCCGGCTCACTCGGGATGCCGGGGCCACTCGGGATGCCCGGCTCACTCGGGATATCGGGGCCGCTCGGGATGCCGGGGCCGCCGCCGTCCGGGAAGACCAGGACGAGCCGTCCGTCCACCTCGGCGGCGGCGGGCTGAATGGTGCTGATCCTCCGCTCGGCCGCGAAAACCTCGTCAAGCGCCCCGAATGCCGAAATTTCCAGCAATGTGCGGCTGGTCGGCGGCATGAGGAACACCTCCCCCTTCACGGCCGCGTCGAGAGCCGACCTCGGGCTCAGCCAGACGACCCGGTCCGCCTCACCGCCCACGTCGCGGGTGCGCTGCCCCGGCGGGAGCGCCGCCACGAAGAACCGGGTGTCGTACCGTCTCGGCTCGACCTCCGGGGTGATCCAGTGCGCCCACGCCTTGAGCAGGTCGGCCCTGAGCACGAGGCCGCGGCGGTCGAGGAACTCGGCGAACGAGAGCGTCCGCCCGATCAGCGCCAGGCGGTCGGCCTCCCAGTCGTCCCCGGTCGTGTCGGCCACGACGGTCGCGGGGTCCGGCCCGGCGAGCAGGACGCCGGACTCCTCGAAGGTCTCCCGTACGGCGGCGCACACCAGGCCGCGTGCCGTGGCCTCGTCGGCGCCGAGCACCGCCGCCCACTCGGCCGGCGATGGCCCCGCCCACGCCACCGCGCGATCGGAGTCGCGGGGGTCGACGGACCCTCCGGGGAACACGTACGCCCCCGCGGCGAAGGCCATCGTGGCCTTGCGGCGCAGCAGGTACGCCTCAAGGGGGGCGTCCCGGAGCAGCACCACGGTGGCGGCGTCATGGGCGCGGGCGGGGGTGGCGCGGCCGGCGAGGATCTCGCGAGCCCGCTCCCCGAACTCCTGCGGCAGCGGAATCCTCATGCGGGTCTTCTCCGAACAGAACGAAATTCGGTTAACCGTCCCGATACTTCACCATGGGTCCCCACCAGCGCAATGTCAGTCCCACCCGCACCCCGGGCATATCCCGTACGTCGGCCCGACGGTCAGCGGACCTCGGCGATGAGCTCCACCTCGACCGGGGCGTCGAGGGGCAGCGAGGCCACGCCCACCGCGCTCCTGGCGTGCCGGCCGGCGTCGCCGAAGACCTCCCCGAGCAGTTCGCTCGCGCCGTTCACGACCACGGGCTGCCCGGTGAAGTCGGGCGCGCTCGCCACGAACCCGACGACCTTCACGATCCGCACGACCTTGGACAGGTCGCCGACCACGGACTTGAGGGCCGCCATCGCGTTGAGCGCGCAGATGCGGGCCAGTTCCTTCGCTTCCTCGGCCGAGACCTCGGCCCCGACCTTGCCGGTGACGCCGAGCTTGCCGTCCACCACCGGGATCTGGCCGGACGTGTAGACGTAATCGCCCGTCCTGACCGCCGGCAGATAGGCGGCCACCGGGGGGACGACGTCGGGCAGGGCCAGGCCGAGCTCGGCGAGGCGCTCCTCCGGGCTTCCCGCACTCATGACTTGGCCCGCTTCATGTAGGCGACCAGCTGCTCGGGGTTGGGGCCGGGAATGACCGAGACCAGCTCCCAGCCGTCCTCACCCCAGTTATCCAGAATCTGCTTCGTGGCGTGCACGAGCAGCGGCACCGTGACGTACTCCCATTTGGTCATGGGGCCAAGAGTAGCGAGCGATTTCCCGGGTCCGCGGGTGGGATCACACGCCTTCGCCGTCGGCCGTACGGTGGTGCCACGCGGGCGGCTCGATCCGCGGCCCGGCGAGCGGAACGTCCGGCGACTCGACCGAGGGAAGCTCCCGGATCGCCTCCTCCAGCGGCTCGGGCTCCGGCTCGGCCGAGCCCTCGGGTACGGCGGAGCCGGACTCGTCCGCCGACGATGCCGCGGCCGCCGCTGCCGGGGCCATCCGGTCGAAGAAGCGCAGCATCTCGACGGGCAGCGGCATGACGAGCGTGCTGTTCTTCTCGGCGGCCACCTCCACCACCGTCTGCAGCATGCGAAGCTGCAGCGCGGCCGGGTCCGACGACATCTGGCGCGCGGCGGCGGCGAGCCGCTTGGACGCCTGGAACTCGCCGTCGGCGGTGATGATGCGCGCGCGGCGCTCCCGCTCGGCCTCGGCCTGACGCGACATCGAGCGCTTCATGCCGTCAGGCAGCGCCACGTCCTTGATCTCGACCCGCTCGATGCGGATGCCCCACGGGCCCTCGGTCGGCTCGTCGATCACCGCCCTGAGCCTGGCGTTGAGCGCGTCGCGGTCGGACAGGAGGTGGTCGAGCTCCGACTGACCGATCACCGACCGCAGCGAGGTCTGGGCCACCTGCGACACGGCGAACAGGTAGTTCTGCACGTTGACGACCGCCTTGATCGGGTCGATCACCCGGAAGTAGACCACCGCGTCGACCCGGACCGAGACGTTGTCGCGGGTGATGCCGTCCTGCGCGGGCACCCCCATCGCGACGATCTGCATGTTCACCTTCTGCATCCGGTCGACGATCGGCACGATCAGATGCAGGCCGGGGCCCCGTACGTTCGGCTGGATCCGGCCCAGCCGGAAGACGATGCCCGTCTCGAACTGCTGCACGACGCGTACGCCACGGGCCACGGCGATGAGCAGGAGAACGCCCAGGACGACGATTAACGCTGACAGCACCGACTCCATGGGCGGTACCTCCTATGCCGAATACCGATTGCCGGACGGGCCGTGGTGACAGGCATTCCATACCCAACCGGGTGCCGGGCCGTACCGCAACAGACACAGCGGAGACCGCCGCGAATCTCGACGTGGCCCTTGGGTAGCCTTCGAGACATGGGCACTCGGGACGCTCAGGACACCGACTGGGAGGGCGTGCGGCTGCACGTCGTGAGCGGTAAGGGCGGGACGGGCAAGACCACCGTCGCGGCGGCGCTCGCGCTCGCCCTGGCCGCCGGGGGCCGCAAGGTCCTGCTGGTGGAGGTGGAGGGCCGTCAGGGCATCGCCCAGATCTTCGATCTGCCCCCGCTGCCGTACGAGGAGCGGAAGATCGCGGTGGCCCCGGACGGCGGGGACGTGTACGCGCTGGCGATCGATCCCGAGGCGGCCATGCTCGACTACCTCGAGATGTTCTACGGGATGAAGCGCATGGGCAAGGCGCTGACCCGCATCGGCGTGGTCGACTTCGCCACGACCATCGCCCCCGGCCTGCGCGACGTGCTGGTCACCGGCAAGACCAGCGAGGCCGTACGGCGACGCGATCCCCGGACCGGCACGCGGGTGTACGACGCGGTCGTGATGGACGCGCCGCCGACCGGACGAATCGTGCGATTCCTCAACGTCACCCAGGAGATCGCCGGCCTGGCCCGGGTCGGCCCCATCCGGCACCACGCCGACCTGGTGCGGGGCGTCCTCACGTCGCCGGAGACCGCGGTGCATTTCGTGACTTTATTGGAGGAGATGCCGGTCCAGGAGACGCTCGACGGCATCGCCGAGCTGCGCGAGACGAAGCTGCCGGTCGGCGGGATCTTCATCAACATGGTCCGACCGGCCGGTCTGCCCGACGCGGCACTGGAGGCCGCCTTCCAGGGCCGGTTCGACACGGCTGAGCTCGCGGCCGGGCTGAAGGCGGCCGGGCTGGCGGAGCGGACGGGGGACGCCGGGCCGCTGGCCGAGGCCCTGACCAAGGAGATCGCCGAGCACGCCCGGCGGGTCGAGCTCGAAAACCAGGAGCGCGAGACGCTGGCCTCCGTCGGCACGCCGCGCTACGACCTGCCGCTGCTGCCCGACGGCGCCGACCTGGCCGGGCTGTACGAACTCGCCGAGGCCCTGCGCGCGCAGGGCGCGGCATGAGCACCTTCGAGAGAGGTTGGGCTGTGACCAGGACGCCTCCATCGCTGGACATCGACGCGATGTTGGATGATCCCGGCACCCGGATCATCGTGTGCTGCGGGTCCGGCGGCGTCGGCAAGACCACGACGGCCGCCGCCCTCGGGTTGCGCGCGGCCGAGCGCGGCCGGTCCGTGGTCGTGCTGACGGTGGACCCGGCCAAGCGGCTGGCCCAGGCCATGGGTCTCACCGAGCTCGACAACACCCCGCGCCGGGTCGACGGCTGCGACCTGGACGGCGTCGGCCGGGAAGGGGGTGAGCTGCACGCGATGATGCTCGACATGAAGCGGACCTTCGACGAGATCATCGAAGCGCACGCCGACCCCGAGCGAGCCCGCCAAATCCTGACAAATCCCTTTTATCAGTCGCTGTCGTCCAGCTTCTCCGGCACCCAGGAATACATGGCGATGGAGAAGCTCGGCCAGCTCCGCCGCTCCGGCGACTGGGACCTGATCGTCGTGGACACGCCGCCCTCGCGGTCGGCGCTGGACTTCCTCGACGCCCCCGAGCGGCTCGGCCGGTTCCTGGACGGACGGCTCATCCGCATCCTCATGGCCCCGGCCAAGGTCGGCGGCCGCAGCGCGTTCAAGCTGCTCAACGCGGGCTTCGGCATGGTCGCCGGCATACTGACCAAGGTCCTGGGGGCCCAGGTGCTGAAGGACATCCAGATGTTCGTGTCCGCGCTCGACGCCGTCTTCGGCGGCTTCCGCCAGCGGGCCGAGCAGACGTACCGGCTCCTTCAGGCCCCCGGCACGGCCTTCCTCGTCGTCGCCGCGCCGGAGCGCGACGCGATGCGCGAGGCGTCCTACTTCGTGGAACGACTGGCCGAGGAGGGCATGCCGCTCGCCGGGCTCGTCGTCAACCGGGTGCACCGCACGCCGGCCGCGTCCCTGTCGGCGGCGCGGAGCTGCGCGGCGGCCGAAGACCTGGAGTCCAACGGCGAGCACGCACTGACCGCCGCCGTGCTGCGGCTGCACGCGAGACGTATGCAGCTCGCCGCCCGCGAGGAGCGGGAGCAGGAGCACTTCACCTCGGTCCATCCGACGGTCCCGGTGACCCGGGTCCCCGCGATGCCGGAGGATGTGCACGATCTGGCGGGACTCCGCCAGATCGGGCAGCTCCTGTCATCGAACGGAGCGAACTCCGTCAGCCGGTCGGCCTGATCGCCGCGCGGTCTGACGACCGGCCGACCCGGCCGCGTCCGTCAACCGGCGATCAGTTCGTTGGCTCGCTCGTACTCCTCCTTGGCCGCCTCGAGCAGCTCACGCCAGGAGGTCACCTCGGGCCGGCGCCTCAGCAGCGCGCGGCGTTCCCGTTCCGTCATCCCGCCCCAGACGCCGAACTCGATGCGGTGGTCCAGCGCATCGGCGAGGCACTCCGTACGGACAGGGCATCCCCGGCAGATCATCTTTGCCCGGTTCTGTGCGGCGCCTTGCACGAAGAGAGCGTCAGGATCCGTTCCTCGGCAGGCGGCACGGGAGGTCCAATCCGTGATCCACATGTTCGACCCCACTCCCCTTAGGTGGTCAGTCGTCATTTCGGCCGACGGGCGCGGGCGTCGAGCCTCCTTGCTTGCAGTTGCCGCAGAGGAGAACGTACGCAACCAGACGATCGAGACGACAGTCCCCGGGGGGACCAAATTCTCACATGGTCAAGTCAGGCCATGTGGCCGGGAATGACTAGTCCTCTCCCCTGTGACCTGATGGAAGTCCGTTGAGCCGGTGGCTGGAGAGCCTTGACTTCGACGTAGGCTTGTACCGTGCAAGCTCAAGGCAAAGCCAAAGGTTCGGCCGCCGGCAACGTCCTCAAGCTCGCCGCCGCCGCTGTGGTGGCGGGAGTGCTGACGGCCGCGATCGCGCTGCCCGCGGTGGGCGGGGCGGGCATGACGGCCAAGTCCGGCATCGACGCTCTGCACATCGGGCCGGAGGAGCTCGACGAGCCGCCACTGCCCGAGAAGACCACCCTGCTCGACGCGGCCGGCAAGCCGATCGCCCAGTTCTACTACGAGAACCGGGAGTCCGTCTCCCTGGACAAGATCGCGCCGATCATGCAGAAGGCCATCGTGGCCATCGAGGACTTCCGCTTCTACCAGCACGGTCCGCTCGACATCGAGGGCACGACCCGCGCGCTGGTCAAGAACATCACCACGGGCGGAGTCACCCAGGGCGGTTCTTCCATCACGCAGCAGTACGTCAAGCAGGTTCTGTACAACAAGGCCGAGACCGACGAGGAGAAGGCCGCCGCCGTCGCGCCGACGGTCGGGCGCAAGCTCAACGAGATCCGGTACGCGATCGCGCTCGAGCAGAAGTACTCCAAGGACGAGATCCTCAACCGTTACCTCAACATCGCCTACTTCGGCGCCAGCGCCTACGGCGTCGAGGCCGCGTCCAAGCGCTTCTTCGGCAAGCACGCCTCCCAGCTGAACCTCGCCGAGGCGGCCACGTTGGCCGGAGCCGTACAGGATCCCAACGCCACCGACCCCAACCGGGGCAAGTCGTTCCGCGACCGCCTCCTCTCCCGGCGCAACGTCGTCCTCGACCGGATGGCCGAGTTGAAGATCATCACGGCGGAGGAGGCCGCGGAGGCCAAGAAGAAGAAGCTGGGTTACAAGGACAAGCCGATCCCCGGCGGCTGCGAGGAGAGCGAGTTCCCCTACTTCTGCCTGTACGTGCGCAACGAGATCGAGCACGACTCGCAGTTCGGCAAGACGGAGAAGGCGAGGAAGCAGTTCCTCGCCAGGGGCGGTCTCACGATCAGGACCACGCTCGACCGGAAGATGCAGCAGGCCGCCGAGAAGGCGATCAGGAAGTACGTCCACCCGTCCGACAAGCCGGTCGCCTCCGAGGCGCTGGTCGAACCCGGCACCGGCGCGATCAAGGCGATGGCGGCCAGCCGGAAGTTCGGGCGGAACCGGAAGAAGAACGAGATGTCGATCAACGTCGTCGCCGACACCCTGCACGGCGGCGGCACGGGCTTCCAGCCCGGATCGACCATGAAGGTGTTCACCCTGGTCACCGCCCTCAAGGAGGGCATGAAGTTCGGCGACGGCATCAGCACGGGCGGGACGTTCACGGCCAACGCCTACTCCGACTTCAAGAACTGCAAGGGCCAGAACGTCGGCGACCCGGTGACGCCACTGGGCAACGCCGAAGGGGGCAGCGGCGGGTTCAGGACCCTGCAGACCGGCACCTGGGGCTCGGTGAACACGTTCTTCCTCGCCCTGGAGCGCAAGGTCGGCCTCTGCGACGTGATCAAGACGGCCAAGGACCTCGGCATCAAGCGTGCCGACGGCCAGCCGCTGCACGAGGTGCAGACCTTCACCCTGGGCGCCAACGAACTCGACCCGGTGACCCTCGCCACCGCGTACGCCGCGCTCGGCGCCCGCGGTAAATACTGCGCGCCGATGGCGATCACCGAGATCACCGACCGGTTCGGCAAGGTCACCTCGTTCAAGCCCAAGTGCAAGCAGGTGCTCGAACCGGAGATCGCCGACGCGACCAGCAACATCCTCGAGGGCGTGTTCACCAAGGGCACGATGAGTGGGGTCGGCGGCATCGGACGGGACGCCGCCGGCAAGACCGGAACCGGCGACGTGTCACGGACCGTGTGGTTCGCCGGTTACACCCCGGACCTGGCCGGCGCGGTCAGCCTCGGCGACCCCCGTGGGCCGGTCCGCTACCCGCTGAGCAACCGGGTCATCGGCGGCCGGCACTACGGCTCGGTCTTCGGCGCTTCGATCCCCGGCCCGATCTGGAAGGACACCTTCCTGGCCGCGCTCAAGGGCGTCCCGGCCTCGAAGTTCGTCTCGCCGGACATGTCGAGGTTCGGTGGCTGCACCCAGGCGTGCGCGCCCAAGCCGAAGAAGAAGGACCCGTCCGGCGACGACGACGGTCGTGGCCGCGGTCGTGGCAACGGCCCCGGTAACGGCCCGATCGACATCTTCAGCCCTGACGGCTCGCCCTTCGGCGACCACTGACGACTGAAAACCGACAACGCGACGGGCCCGTCCTCGAAGATCCGGGGGCAGGGCCCGTCCGCGCGTCAGGCGGAGTGACGCGGGCGCGGACCGCCTGAGCGACTCGGCCCCCTCCGTACGTCAGGCGGTGAGGCGGGCACGGACCGCCTGAGCGACTCGGCCACCCTCCGCCCGTCCGGCGACCTTCGGGGTGAGGACCTTCATGACCTGGCCCATCGCCTTGGGACCGGCGGCGCCGCTCTCCGCGATCGCCTCGTCCACGAGCCGGCTCAGCTCCTCGTCGGAAAGCTGCGCGGGGAGGTACTCCTCCAGGACGGCCTGCTCGTCCAGCTCCCCCTGGGCCTTCTCCGCCCGTCCCGCGCCGGCGAAGGCGTCGGCGGCCTCACGGCGCTTCTTCGCCTCCCTGGTCAGCACTTTGATGACCTCGTCGTCGGAGAGCTCACGGGCCTGCTTGCCCGAGACCTCCTCGACGTTGATGGCGGCGAGGGCCATCCGGATCGTGCGGACGCGCACCTCGTCGCGGGCCTTCATCGAGGCCGCCAGGTCATCCTTCAGCTTGTCCTTCAACGCACTCATGCGTTCCATCTTGCCGTGCCGCCGGGGCGATTCTCGCCAGGTTAACCAGAGGAGGAGCGGGCGTCGGGCATGATGACTGTGTGAGAAAAGCCGCCGCTGTTCCGCTGTCCCTCCTCGGTCTCGGCATCGCCGGACTCGGATACGCCTCCGTCGTGGAACGGAACTGGTTTCGGCTGCGCCGGTTCGACGTGCCCGTGCTCGCCCGCGGACAGCGGCCGATCCGGATCCTGCACATCTCCGATCTCCATCTGACCCCCGGACGCACCCGCCTGATCAAGTGGGTGCGGTCGCTGGCCGCGCTGAACCCCGACCTCGTGGTCAACACCGGTGACACGCTGGCCCACCCCGACGCGATCGAGCCCTATCTGCACGCCGTGGCACCCCTTCTCGACCGGCCCGGCCTGTTCGTCTACGGGTCGAACGACCTCTACGCCCCGCGGCCGAAGAACCCCACACGTTATCTGTGGCGTACCTCGAAGGGGGAGGTGCGCCAGCGCGTGCCGAACCTGCCGTGGGAGGAGCTCGGGGCCGCGATGACGGCGGCGGGCTGGCTGGACATGAACAACGCCACCGCCCGCCTGAAGGTCGCCGACCTCGACATCCACGTGGGCGGCATCCACGACTCCCACATCGACCGCGACCGCTACGACAGCATCGCGGGCCCGGCGCCCGTCGACGCCGACCTGCGGCTGGGCGTCATGCACTCTCCCGAGCCGCGCAACATGTCGCGCTTCGCCGAGGACGGATATCAGCTGCTGCTCGCCGGCCACACCCATGGCGGCCAGCTCTGCATCCCGTTCTACGGCGCCCTGGTCACGAACTGCGGCATCGACCGGGACCGGGTGAAGGGGCTGAGCCGACACGACGGCGCGTGGCTGCACGTCTCCGCCGGCCTCGGAACCTCTCCGTACGCCCCGGTGCGCTTCTCATGCCCGCCGGAGGCGACCCTGCTCACCCTGGTGCCACGCCGCCCCGTCGCGTCTGGTGGCACATCCATCCGCAAAGTCCGCTAGACTTGCCGAGGCACAGAGCAGACGTTCTGGCCACCGGGGTGTAGCGCAGCTTGGCAGCGCGCTTCGTTCGGGACGAAGAGGTCGTGGGTTCAAATCCCGCCACCCCGACTTGAGTCTCACAGGTCAAGGGCCTGATCACTGGAGACAGTGATCAGGCCCTTGATCGTTCATTAGCGTGACGTTAGTGGTTTGAACCCGATCACGTAGCCGTTAGCGACCCCGGGCAGCCCCAAGAAGCACCTGACCCTGCGCCCGATTGAACGTCGGCTTTCAGATTTCAATGCAGGTCCGCCGGCTCCCCGAACCTGCCCGCCGCCCATCCATGACGACGGTGCCCGACATGAGTCCGCCCCGGCGGCCGTTATCACTTTGCCGCCCTGGCATGGTTTGGACGGCCTGTCCCGATCGCCTTTCAGAAGGATGACCCCTTCGGCCTCGCGATATACGGTTACCTCGTCCTGGCCATTCTGTTTTTCTTGGTCATTCGGACATTGGGTGTCGTACGCGAGACGCTCGCGCCGTCCAGACGTCTAATGCGCCTCTAGCGACCCGGATACGCCGTCCCGGCCGATCTTGATATCGAAGCTCACGCACGTCTCGCCCATGCTGGCCTCGGCGTCCAGATTGTCAACGCCTCTCAGGTCCGGCACCTGGGTCGGCTGAACTGAATTGCCGACGATCTGATACGACCCGCGACGGCTGCGGGAGATCGCCCGAATCTGAGGAGCCATACCGGCCTTCGAGCCGAACAAGCCGGAGCACTGCATGGAGCGGTTACTCCGGAGTTGCTCGCCATGCTCGAACCCCGGCGCATGGCGCTATAACGATCGGCTCGGACGGTTTCCCAATGGGTGGCAGATTTTGAACTGTACGCATGCCGCGTTCAGGAGGCAGACGCGGTGCTACGGGCCCAGGAACCTCTGAAGAGCAGCGACAAGTATCGCGACCTTCTGGCGCATATAGATGACCTCGAAGGCATGCACATGCTTGTTCTTCAAGCGGCCGCCACCGAAGAGACTCCGGCACGGAGTGATCGCCGCCGGATGCCCGTCGTCGGTTCCTCGGCTTGCCCCCTGTACGACGGGCGCCCGCGGTCCGCCAAGGCGGGAAGTCGAAGGGCACCTGCCACCACGCGTAGCCGATCATCATCGCCGTCTACGGCACAGCCGGCCACGCCTCAGGACTGTTGCCTTCATCACGGCCCAGCGGTATCGTCCGACCATCACGGCGAATGTCGAACATTAGGAACCCGGTATGCCACGCACCGTCGTCCCCCCTCCAGCCAGTAAGGACTCTATCCGCAAGGTCACTGTCGCCTCCATGGTCGGCACTGTGATCGAGTGGTTCGACTTCAACCTCTTCGGCGCCATGGCCGCGCTGGTTCTCGGGCCGCTCTTCTTCCCCTCGGATAACCCGCTGACCAGCACACTGCTCTCGCTGGCGACGTTCGGCGTAGCGTTCGTCGCGCGCCCCTTCGGCGGCGTCCTGTTCGGTCACTTCGGCGACAAGTACGGTCGCAAGAAGGCGCTGGTCTTCGCGCTGCTCATCATGGGTGTCGGCACGTTCGCCATCGGCTTGCTCCCCACCTACGCCTCCATCGGCATCGCAGCGCCGGTCCTCCTCGTCACCCTCCGTCTCTTGGATGGGCAGTGCGTCGCCGATCGGGTACATTCTCGCCGCGGGTCTGATCGCCATCACGTCGGCGGTCATGCCGGAGGACGCCTTCAACTCGTGGGGTTGGCGTGTCCCGTTCCTACTGAGCGCCATCATGGTCATCGTCGGCCTCTACATCCGCATGTCGCTCGAGGAGCCGCAGGCGTTCAAGGAGGTCACCGCGCAGTCGGAAACTCCGGAGCCCGTCAAGATCCCCTTCTTGGAGATGTTCAAGCGCTACCCGCGCAGCGTTTTCCCCTCCATCGGCGCCGCTCTCGGCATCCACGCCGGCTACTACCTGTCCATCATCTTCGCCCTGGCATACGCCCGCAACGACGTGGGCTTCAGCGCGACGTCCAGCCTGTTGATGGTCCTGATCGCATCCGTCTTCTACTTCTTCGCGATTCTGGCCTCGGGCCACATCTCGGACAAGGTTGGCCGCAAGCCTCCGATGCTCGTCGGCGTCGTCGGCTTCGCTATCTGGGTCTTCGCACTGTTCCCACTGATCGCCACCGGTAACGCCGTACTGGCGGGCCTGGGCTTCTCGGTCGGACTGATCTTCCTCGGATCGCTCTACGGTCCGATGAGCACCTGGCTTGCCGAGTTGTTCGGAACGCAGGTCCGCTACACCGGCATCTCGTTCGGTTACACCATCGCGGCCGTTATCGGTGGAGGCATCACGCCGGCGCTGGCCGTCGGGCTGATGGACCGCTACGACAGCACGATCCCGATCTCGGTGTTCGCCGCCGGCATCTCGGTGATCGCATTTCTCACCATCCTGTTCACGCGTCGTGGGCTGTCCCACGAGGAGGAGGACCTGAACAATGTCTGAGGTCGACAACGCGAAGCCGGGAGTGTTTCTGGTGCGAGCCGAGGTTCGTGACGATCTGCGTGACGACTTCGACCACTGGTATGAAACCGACCACCTCCCGCTGGTGATCAAGACGCTCGGGGCGAAGTCGGGACGGCGCTGCTGGAGCGTCACCAGCCCCGGAGTCCACTTCGCCGAGTACGAATTCGAGGACCTCGACGCTCTGGTGCGGATCGTCGGGTCACCGAAGCTTCAACCGCTGCTCGACGAGTTCGACTCCCGATGGCCCGAAGGGGTCGTGCGCACGCGGGAGATCCTTGAACCGGCAGGCGCGGCGTGGGCGACTCACTCTCGATGAACGCCGGCGGCTGACCATCAGCCGGTGAGGACGGACCGACTCAGTGGCCCGGGGTGGCGAAGGCCCCCCGGGCCACTGAGTTTGTCGTGTCCGCCGACCGCCCGCGCCCGACGAGAGAAAGACCTTCGCTAGGCGCCCGACAACACGGCGGCCGGCCATGACGATGTCTGAGAGCACCCGTGCATGCGAGCATGAGCACCGATCAGAGACCTTGAGCACGGAAGAAGTCGATGTGCACGCGCCATGAAACCCCAGGCCGGCGCTGATCACCGCGTCTCGTGACCACCGGGTGTCAAAAGGGATGCCCTCCGGCATGCCGGAGGGCATCGGCGATGGCGTCCGATCGCGGTGAGCACGTTTGGCCGGGTTGGTTTACGCGGGATCTTCCGCCAGGACTCGCGGGGCTTGTGAGCTGGGACGAAAACTTGCCGACCAGAGCGGCCTTTCGCTCTCATCAGGCTCGGATCGCTCGCGGATCAGTTGATCGTCCAGAACACGGCGATTCCGCTCAGTAGTTGCGTCGGCGGCGTCCAGACCACCCACGCCTAACAGCCACCCACGCCTATCGAGGGCGAGGAGCCCGGCCTTCTGGTCGGACAGAGGCGGGCTCACCAGTTGTAGAAGCCCTTGCCCGTCTTGCGCCCGAGGTGTCCTGCGGCGACCAGCTCGCGCAAGATGCCGGGAGGTTCGAAGCGAGCCCCCAGTTCGCGAGCAAGGTGTTCGGCGATGGCGAGTCGGACGTCGAGCCCGACGACGTCGGTCGTCTTCAAGGGACCCAGGGGGTGCTTGTAGCCGAGCGTCATGGCCGTGTCGATGTCGTCTGCCGACGCGACTCCCTCTTCAAGCATCCGCATCGCCTCCAAGGCCAGGGCCACGCCCAGTCGGCTGCTGGCGAACCCCGGCGAGTCGCTCACCGTGATCGCTTTCTTGCCAAGGGCGGTCACCCAGTTCTGCGCATCCGCGACGAGGTCCGGCGAGGTCTCGGCGCCGACGACGACCTCCACCAGATCGCTGGCCGGCACAGGGTTGAAGAAATGCAGACCGACGAAGCGCTCCGGCCGGGCCAGGTCTCGAGCGAGATCGTCGACCGACAGGCTGGAGGTGTTGGTGGCGAGCACGGCACCCGTCGCGACCCCTTCCACATCGCGCAGCACTCGCCGCTTGAGGTCGGGGTCCTCTGGGACCGCCTCGATCACGAGGGCGCACGCCTGCAACTGAGAGTGGTCCGTGGTGACGATCAGTCTCGAGAGGAGCTCGGCCGCGGGCGTGGGGAGCTTCCCACGTTGCTCGGCGTACGCCACGCTCCTCTCCACCCGCTCACGGGCGCTCCGGACGGCGCCATCTGAGATCTCGACGATCCACACTGTGGCGCCGGCCAGCAAGAATGCGTGTGCGATGCCCGCGCCCATGCGTCCGCCTCCGTACACCCCCACCGTCGACGGAGCGCTGTCGGACCGCGTCATGAACACTCTCCTGTGCCGGTGACATTTTCCAGTACGACGGCGAGGGCTTGCCCTACGCCGATGCAGATGGCTGCGACGCCCCAACGCTCCCCTTCGGAGGCAAGGCGTCGAGCGAGCGTGCCGAGAACGCGTGCACCTGAGGCTCCAAGCGGATGCCCGATTGCGATCGCCCCGCCCTTGGTGTTGACGATGTCGTGATCGATCTTCCAGGCCTCGATGCAAGCCAGTGACTGCACGGCGAAGGCCTCGTTGAGTTCGACCGCGCCGACGTCGGACCAGTCGATCCCCGCCCTCGCCAAAGCGACATTGGCCGCTTCAACCGGTGCGAATCCGAAGTCCCGGGGGTCCAGCGCATGGACCCCCCGGCCGGCGAAGCGGGCCACCGGGTCGGAACCGATGAGCGATCCGGCTCTCTCAGACCCGATGACCAGGGCGGCCGCCCCGTCGCTGAGCGGGGACGCATTGCCCGCCGTGATGGAACCATCGGGTCGAAACGAGGGCCTCAGCCCTGCCAACGTCTCAGGGGATGAGTCGGCTCTGACGCCTTCGTCCTTGTGCAGTCCGGTGTTCTCGACCGGAATGACCAGGTCGTCGTAGAACCCGGCTTCCCAGGCGGCGTGGGCGAGCCGGTGTGAGCGCGCCGCGAACTCGTCTTGCCGCTGACGGGAGATGGCGTACCTATCGGCCAGTTGCTCGTTGCACTCCCCCAGGGAGACCGTCCACTCCTTCGGCATACGTTCGTTGACCAGCCGCCACCCCAACGTCGTGGAGACGGCATTGAGATCACCCGCGGGATAACCGCGTTCGGGCTTGGGGAGCACCCACGGCGCCCGTGACATCGACTCGACACCGCCGGCGACGACCACCTCGGCATCACCCGCCTCAACCATCCGGGACGCCGTCATCGCCGCGTCCAGCGACGAGCCGCACAGCCTGTTCACCGTGGATCCGGGCACCGAAGTGGGTAGCCCGGCGAGTAACACCGCCATGCGTGCGACGTTTCGGTTGTCCTCGCCGGCGCCGTTGGCATTGCCGTAGATCACATCGCCGATCGTTGCGGGGTCAAGCGCCGGCACCGTGTCGAGTACCCCCCTGAGCGCGGTCGCGGCCAGGTCGTCGGGGCGCACCTTGGCGAGGGCGCCGCCGAAACGACCGAACGGCGTACGGACGGCGGAGTAGAGAAACGAGGCGGTCACCCGTGGAGTCCTTTCATGGTGTGGGCAGCGGCCGCACCGATCGCTATGGGTAGATCGCTGAATGAGGCTCAGCCCAGGCCCGTCGTCAGTACGACCTTGCCTTTGACCTGGCCGTCCTTGACGTACTGCAGTGCTTCAGAGGCCTTGTGGAGCGGGAACGTCGTGTCGACCGCCGCGTCGACCTTCCCCTCGACGAACAGCTGGAACACCTCGGCCATGACCGAGCGCATCAGCTCCGGCATCCGATCGCGGTAGTCGCTGCTTTGGAGTCCTACGATGCTGATGCTCTTGACCAGGACATGCCCCGGCTTGATGGGGTTCTGGCCGCCGGAGGCGAATCCGACGATGACGATGCGGCCTTCCCAGGCGGTCGCTCGGATGGCCTGGGTGAGGAAGTCACCGCCGAGCATTTCGAGGACCACGTCGACGCCCCTGCCGTCGGTGGCGGCCAGCAGGTCATCACGCAGCGTTTCCGGGGTGGAGGTGAGCACGACGTCCGCACCCTGCCGACGGGCCAGCTCCGCCTTCGCGGCATCCTGAGCCAGCGCGATCACCCGCGCGCCGTACACCTTGGCGAGCTGGACTCCCGCAGAGCCGACGCCTCCTCCCGCGCCGGTGACCAGCACGGTCTCCCCCGGCTTCATCTGGCCGCGGCGCAGCAGCCCGAAGTAAGCGGTGGAGTACACCAGGCCGGCGGCGGCCGCCGACTCGTAGGACATGGCGTCGGGCAACTCCATGACCAGTTCCTCGGGGACGCGCAGCTGCTCGGCGTAGCCGCCGAACTCGACCAGCGCCAGGACACGCTGACCGACCCGGACCCGCTCGACGCCCTCCCCGACCGCCTTCACCCGTCCGGCGGCCTCCTTGCCGGGACTGAACGGCCGCTCCGGAAGGTTCTGGTACGTGCCCTCGACGACGAGAATGTCGGGGAAGTTGACGCTGACCGCGCCGACCTCGATCACGACCTCGCCGGGGCCAGGCACCAGGTCGGGCACATCTTCGACGACGAGGCTGGAGGGAGGGCCGAACTCCTTGACGAGTGCAGCACGCATGGGTGGCTCCTTCGGTTGATCGGGCGTCAGGACCAGGGCGATTCGTCGCCCAGATCGACGAGTGCGGGGTACGGCACCGTGCCGGGACCTCGACGTAACGTCGGCGAGATGGGGCTGGGGAGGGTTCCGAACGAGTCCTGCGTTCCAGGTGCGGACACGCGCTCGGGCGCGTCGATGTCGACGAGGTTCGCCTGAACCGCCTCGTCCCACGTCGCGACGACGACGGTGCACACGTCCTCGCCGTCGAGTACGGACCGCCAGTGATCGGCGGGCTCGGAAGCGAACCGTTCGGCCAGTGCCCTGATCACGGCCTGCTCCTGGCCGTGGTCGTCGCGGAGCTTCGGGTCGAGTTCCACCAGCTCGACCAGCCGGTCCCAGAACTTCTGCTCCAACGCCGCACAGGCGACGTGACGGCCGTCCGCGGTCTCGTACACGTGATAGCGCGGGCTGCCACCGGTCAGGAGCTCTGCGCCGGGGCGAGGCCAGCCTCCGCCGGCTTGATGGGTGGCGAAGTAGCCGTACGCGAGAACCTGCAGGTTGTGGGTGATCGAGACCTGCAGGTGGACCGAGTCACCGGTCATGTCTCGCTGCCGCAGGGCCAGCAGGATGTTGACGACCGCGGGATAGGTGCCGCCGGCGATGTCGGCGAGCACGGTCACGGGCAGGCTGGGTGAGCCCGTGCTGTCGGTGACCACCCCTAGCAGGGCGGACTCGGCGAGATAGTTCAGGTCGTGGCCGGCGCGAGCGGCCCGAGGGCCCGTCGGCCCGTAGCCGCTGATGGAGCAGTAGATGACGTCGGGGTTGACGGCGCGCACGTGCTGATATCCCAAGCCGAGCCGGTCGGCGACTCCCGGCCGGAACTGTTCGAGCACGACGTCGGCCTCGGCGGCTATTTCGAGTACGCGGTCCCGCTGGACGGGGTCCTTGAAGTCGACGGCATAGGCCCGCTTCCCACGGTTGAGCACCGCATAGTTCGCGCTCGCCTCGCCGAAGCGCGGCTCATAGGTGCGCATCTCGTCCCCGCGGCCCGGCCGTTCGAGCTTGACGACGTCGGCGCCCGCATCGGCCAGCATCAAGGTCGCGAGGGGTCCGGGCAGCAGGGTGGAGAGGTCCAGGACCTTCACGCCGTGCAGGGGGAGCCGCGGCTGCGAGCCGGTCATGACGCCTCGCCCTCACGGGGCGGACCCGAGCCGACGAGGGTTCGGGCGGTGAGGGCGGCTGCTGCCTGGGAGTCCGTCGCCGCGCGAAGCGAGACCGCGTCTCGCAGGTACCGTTCAGCGGGATACTCGGTCAGGTAGCCGTAGCCGCCATGAGACTGCAGAGCCGCGGCGGCCACCTCGATCGCGGCGTCGCAGGCGTGACGCATCGCGGCCGACGTCTGCACCGAGTCCTCATCCACGGCGAGCGCGGCCGCCAGCGCTACGGCGGTCCGCGTCGCCTGGTCGAGCAGCGACTGCCGCACGGTCGGCAAGGCGGTGAGGGGGCCGCCGAACTGGTGGCGGCCGGCGGCGTAGGCGGCCGCGGCGTCGGCAGCGGCCCCGGCGATTCCGGCGGCGACCGCCGCGGCGCCTCGGCGCAGTCGTGTCCGTGCCGCGGCCACGTCGACATCGTTCAATCGATGGACCGTATCCGGTGACACGGTTTCCGCGAACCGCACCGATCGAGTCAGGGCGCCGTCCAGCCCCATCCGGTCCAGCGGTCGGGTCGTCATCGCCTCCGGCTCGACCAACACCGCGGTGTCGTCGTCGCGCAGCAGCAGCAGGTAGGGGGCTTCCGCGGCCGGGTCGATCCGGTCCACCGAACCGTTGAGCGCCTCGCCGGAGCCGACCAGTCGCACCTGCCGCGACGCCGTGTCCACGACGGCGATCGCCGCGGCGGCGGTGTGCACAGCGGCGACCAGGTCGGAGAACCGGTCGTCGCCGCCCAGGACGTCGACCGCGGCGTGTGCCTGGGTGGCCGCCCAGCCGAGGGCGGGCCAAGCACGTCCCAGCCGCTCCATCGCCACAGCGGTGGTGACGCGGTCGGCTCCGCCGCCGCCGTACCGCTCGTCGGTACCGATGGTCCAGATGCCCAGACCGGCGAGCTCGGTCGCGAGCCCGCTGACGATATCGGCATCGTCGGACAACACCACGTCGCGATCGAGGGCGAAGACGTCCAGCATGGCCGCCAGATCTCGCTGCTCCTCATCTAGGGCGGGGCCGAGCCAGCTCACGACCAGAAGCTTTCGGTTGCCGGTTCGCGACGCTCACGGAACGAGTCACTGAGCTCGTGGGCCTCGCGGGTCTGCAGGTAGAGAGTCAACTGCTGGTCATGGGCCATCCGCGCCTGGCCGGAAACGCCGTTGTGGCGAGCCGAGAAGGCGGCCTTCAGACCGGCGATGGCCATCGGACTGCGAGAGGTGATTTCGCGCATCACCGCGGCGACCCGGTCACGGAATTCGTTGACGGGCACGACCTCGTTGACCAGGCCCATCGCCAGTGCCTGCGCGGCGGTGTACTTCCGGTTGAGGTACCACATCTCCTTGGCGCGCTTGCGGCCGATGGTGTCCTCCAGGTACCAGGACCCGTAACCGGCGTCGAAGCTGCCCACCATGGGCCCGACCTGCCGGAAGACAGCGTTCTCCGAGGCGATCGTGAGGTCGCACACCGTGTGGAGCACGTTGCCACCGCCGACCGCGAACCCGTTCACGGCGGCCACCACCGGCTTGGGGATGGTGTCGATCGCCTGATAGACATCGACGATCGGCAGGACCTGCGACTGGTCCAGCGACGTGATCGGATCGTGCTCGCCTCCGATGCAGAAGAACTTCTCTCCTGCCCCGGTGAGGACCGCGGCGCGTAGGCCGGGGTCGAGGCGGAATCGCTGGAGCGCGTCGAACAGCTCGAGACAGGTCTGGTGACGAAGCTTGTTCCCCGCGTCCGGCCGGTTGATCGTGAGCGTGAGAACCGGGCCGTCGCGGTCGATGAGGATGTCGTCGTAGTTCGGTGCGGTCATCGAGTGCTCTTCTCCTCGGTGCGGAAACCTTTGCCGTTCTTGGTGCCGAGGTGGCCGGCGGCGACCATCCTCCGCAGCAGCGGGGGTGGTGCGTAGCGGTTGTCCGAAGTGGCGGCGTACGCGCTCTCGGTGGCGTTCAGGTGCACGTCCAGACCGATCATGTCGAGCATCTCGAGCGGGCCGGACTTGTACCCGAGCCCCAGCTTGAGCGCCAGGTCGATGTCCTCGGCGGTGGCGAGTCCGTCGTCGTACTCCTGGATGACGTCGTTGAGGTACGGAAGCAGCAGCGCGTTGATCAGAAACCCTGGGCGGTCGTCCACGACGATCGGCTGCTTGCCGTCCAAGCCGCTCACGAGCGTGACGAGCCGGTCGACGAGGTCTTGGCTCGTCTGCAGGGCGCGAACCACCTCGACGGTGCGCATCACCGGTGCCGGGTTGAAGAAGTGCAGCCCGGCGACCCGCGTGGGGTCGGGCAGGGAGGCAGCGAGTGCGGTCACCGACAGCGCCGAGGTGTTGGTGACGATCGGAGTCTCGTCGCCGACGGCGGCGGCGACGCCGGCGAGTACCTCGCGCTTGACCTCCAGGTTCTCGGTCACCGACTCGATGACGAGGTCGACGTCGGCCAGGTCGCTCAGCGACGTGCTGGCGGTGACGCGGGCAAGTGCCGCCTTCTTCTCGTCGTCGCTCACCTTGCCGCGGGCCACGCCGCCGTCGAGGAAGGCGCCGACGGCGGCGATGCCCGCTTCGGCTCGGGCCCGGTCGGCCTCCACGGCGACGACGTCGCGGCCGGACACGGCGAACACCTGGGCGATGCCGCTGCCCATGGTTCCCAGACCGACCACTCCGATCCTGCGGAACTGATTCATCGTCTGCCTCCTTCAGGATCCGAAGAGCCGGGTGTTCTCGTACTCGTAGAAGCCGCGACCGGTCTTGCGGCCGAGGTCGCCGGCTGCGACCATCCGCTCGACCATGGGCGGCGGGAAGAAACGCGGGTCGCGCAGTTGTTCGTACAGCCGCGTCGCGACCTGCTGGTGGATGTCGAGACCGACGATGTCCAGCAGCCGGAACGGCCCCATGGGGTGGCCGACGGCACCGATCACCGCGGTGTCTATGTCTTCCTTGGTGGCCACGCCGGCCTCAAGCGCGCGGATGCACGAGTTCTCCCACGGGATCAGGAACCGGTTGACGATGAACCCCGGACGGTCCTTGGTGACGACGCATACCTTGCCGAGGGAGCCGAGGAACTCCTCGGTCGCCTTGTGCGCCCAGCCGGCGGTGTGTCGTCCATCGGCCACCTCCACGAGTTTCATCAGCGGCGCCGGGTTGCAGTAGTGCGTGCCGACGACCCGTTCCGGCAGGCGCGACCCGGACGCGATGCCGGTGACCGACAGCGTCGAGGTGTTGGTGTGGAACAGCGTCGAGCTCGACACGATCTCGTCGAGGCGGCCGAACATTTCCTTCTTCAACTGCAGGTCTTCGAAGACCGCCTCGACCACCACGTCGCAGGGCGCGAGATCGGTGAGGTCGGTGCTGCCCACGAGAGCGTCCTTGGCCGCCTGCCCGGCCGTCGCGTCCAGCTTGCCGAGTCGGACGCTCTTGTCGAAGAAGCCGTGCACGGTTTCGATGCCGCGCTTCAGATTGTTCTCGTTGACGTCGAAGAGGATGGTCCGGTGACCGGCTCGCGCCATCACGGTGGCTATGCCGGAGCCCATGGTGCCGGCACCGAGCACGGCGACGGTCTTGCTCTCGTTGCTCACGTGGTCTCCTTGCTGTGGATCGGCGTGGTCATCGGACGGTCTGGCCGCCGTCGATGACGATGACCTCTCCTGTCATGAAGTCCGAGGCGCTGCCGGCCAGCAGCAGCAGCCACGGCTTGAGCTCCTCGGGCTCCCCCATGCGACGTGCCGGGATGGCGCGCACGACCTTCGCCATGACATCGGCGTCCTTTCGCATCTCGGCGTTGAGCGGGGTGGCGAAGTACCCTGGCGCGATCGCGTTGACCTGCACTCCCGAGCGCGCCCACTCCACCGCCATCGAGCGGGTGAACCCGATGACGGCCGCCTTGGAGGCTGAGTAGGCCGCATGATCGGCGACGCCTTGGATCGCGAAGTTGGAGGCGACGTTGATGACCTTGCCCGCCCCCTGGGCCACCATGTGGCGGCCGGCCGCCCGCGTGGCGAGGAAAGTGCCGCGCAGGTTGGTCGCCAGAACGCGGTCCCACTCGGCGGCCGACTGGTCGAGCAGCGGCGTGGAGGCGACGATCCCGGAGTTGTTGACGAGCACGTCGACGCGCCCGAAGGTCTCCACGGTCGCCGCGACCATACGCTCCACCGCCGCCTCGTCGGTGATGTCCGTCGGGCATGCGAGGGCCTGACCGCCGGCCGCTCTGGCTTCCTCGACGAACGCGTCGAGCTCCGAAGCGGTGCGCGCCGCGACCGTCACCGAGGCTCCGGCGTCGACGAGCCCTGCCGCCATGGACCGGCCGAGCCCGCGGCCGGCCCCCGTGACGATCGCGACTTTGCCGTGCAGGTTGGTCAATGCCAGTCCTCCATCGCGCGGGTGATCTCTCGGCCGATCAGAATCCGCTGGATCTCGTTCGTGCCGTCGTAGATCTGGGTCACCTTGGCGTCGCGCAGGCAGCGCTCGACCCCCAGGACCGCGAGGTCACCGTAGGGACCCAAGATTCGGGTGGCCTCGACCGCCGCGGCGAAGCCCAGGTCGGTGCACGACTGTTTCATCATCCCGATCTGCCCCGTCGAGACCTCGCCGACGGCATCCACCTGTCGGGCCACCGCGTGCAGGAGCAGCCTCCCTTGCAGGATGCGGCCGCGTAGGTCGGCCAGCGCGAAGATGTGCTCGTCCGGTAGGCGCGTCCCGTGCATCCGGGTCAAGGCGGCCAGCGTCCGCGCGTAGGCCGCTCGGGCCAACCCGACACCCTGCGCTGCTGCGCTGATCCGCGACTTCACGACCGAACTCATGACCACGCGCCAGCCTTCGCCTTCCTCACCCAGGCGGTGGTCGGCCGGCACGCGCACGTCGTCGAAGAAGAGCTCAGTGGTGCTGGAGCCGTGCATGCCCATCTTGTCGAACGGCCGGCCCGCGCGGACGCCGTCCCAACCGCCGTCGACGACGAAAGCGCTGACACCACCGCGGCCGAGGGTCTTGTCGGTGGTCGCGAAGCAGACGATGACGCCGGCCCTGTCACCGGTGGTGATGAAGGTCTTGGACCCGCTGAGCCGGTAGCCGTCCTCCGTGGGTTGGGCGGTGGTGCGCAGGCTGGACACGTCGCTGCCGGCATTCGGTTCGGTGATGCCCAACGACCCGTACACCGATCCGTCGAGCAGGCCGGGAATGTATCGCTGTGCCAGGTTATCGCTTCCGGCGATCATGATGGGGTACGCCGCATGCGTCTGCGTCATGAACACCAGCGATGTGGCGGCGCAGCCGGTGGTGATCTCCTCCATGGCGATCGCGTAGGCGACGTTGGTGTCTCCGGTTCCGCCCAGGCTCTGCGGGAAGATCAGACCCATCAGGCCGGCCTGTGCCAGCGCTTGCACGCCGTCGTGGACGAAGGCGTGCGTGCGGTCGATGTCGTACGCTCGCGGTGCCACCTCACGGGAGACGACATCTCGTGTGAGGGCGCGCACCTCCAACTCCCTACGGCTCAGTCCCGCGTCGACGACGGGCTCATCGAGCAGCCCGTGGAGGGCCAGGTAGGCCTTCGGGTCGCTGTCGATGCCGAGTCGTTCCACGCTCATGCGGGCTCCTCGGGTACGGGTGCGGGATCGGCGAACCGAGCCGGTCGTCGTTCGAGGAATGCGGCGATCCCCTCGTCGGACTCGGCGCCCGCCACGGCGAGTGCCGCCAGGCCGGTCTCCAACTGGAGTCCGGCATCGAGCGCGGCGTCTCGGCCGCCCTCCACGGCGGTGAGGATGGAGCGGACGGCGACCGGTCCCTGAGCGGCGATCTTCTCCGCCAGTGCCGACGCGGTGGCCATCAGGTCGGCGGGGGCGACAGGCGGTACCGGGGTGAGCCCCAGCCGGTGGGCGCGCTGTGCGTCCAGCCGCGCTCCGGTGAGCATGAGATACGCGGCGGTGGGGGCGCCGACCGCACGGGGCAGGCGCTGGGTTCCGCCGTAGCCGGGGATCAACCCGAGTCCGGACTCGGGCAGCCCGAGGGATGCCTGGGTCGACACCACGGAGAACGTCGAGGCGAGCACGAGCTCGAAGCCGCCGCCGAGTGCGACGCCGTTGACCGCTGCGATCACGGGCACAGCCGCCCGCTCGATGTCCCGCAGGACCCGCTGTCCGGTGCGGAGCGTCTCGTGGGCGCGGTCCGCGCTCATGCCGGCGAGTTCTTTGAGATCGGCACCGGCGCAAAATGCCTTCTCGCCGCTTCCGGTGACGACGACGGCGCGGATCGCGGGGTCGGCCTCGGCGTCGAGGACCGCGGCGTGCAGCCGGCGAAGGACCTCGGCGTTGAGCGCGTTGTACGCCTCGGGCCGGTTGATCGTCACGGTCGTGACCGAGCCGGCTCGCTCGACGATGACGGTCTCAGGTGCGGTCATGATGCGATCTCCGCTGCCGCCAGACCGACGACGCCCGCTGTCGCCAACTCATCGATCTGCTCCTCCGTGTACCCCAGATCCAGCAAGGTCGCCCGGGTGTCCGCCCCCAGGGCGGGGAACCGCTCGTTGCGCGGTGACTCCTGCGAGGCCAGGCGGAACGGACTGCGAACGCTCACGAGGTCGCCGTGAAACCCGGGGACAGGAAGGATCGCACCACGCGCCACGACCTGGGGGTCCTTGGTGACCTCGGAGAGGGGCTGCACCAAGGCGGCGGGCACCTCGACGTCGGCGAGAAGCCGGAGCCACTCCGCTGCGGGTTTCGTGGCGAGTCGCCGTGCCACCTGCTCGGTGATTCGCGAGCGGTTGGCACGGCGGCCGGCGTTGTCCGACAGTTCCGGGTCCGCGCCTAGCTCAGGAAGCCGGATCGCGGCGCAGAACCGCTGCCACATGGAGTCGTTGCCGATGGCGATCACGATGGTTCGGTCTTCGGCCTCGAACGGCTGATACACGGCCAGGACCGAATCGGTGCCGCCGCTGGGCGCCGGCTCCGGCTCGCCCGCGCAGTACGCGGCGACACGCGGCGCCATCAAGGCGAGGTCGGTGTCGAGCAAGGACACGTCGATGACGTCGCCCTCTCCGGTGCGGAACTGACGGACCAGCGCCGCGTTGACGGCGATCGCCGCGGCCATCCCCGTCGCCACGTCGGACAGCGCGGTCGAGACTCGCTGGGGGGCCCCGCCTTTCTCCCCGGTGACGGACATCAGTCCGGACCGGGCCTGGGCGACGAGGTCATAACCGGGCAGGTCGCTGTCGGGACCGGTGAGGCCGAATCCGGACATGGCGCAGTACACCAGTCGCGGATTGCGGCGCCGGAGGGTCTCGCCGTCGATTCCGATGCGGTTGAGCTTGGCGGGGTTCATGTTCTGCAGGAAGACGTCAGCGGTGTCGAGCAGCCGCAGAAGCGCCTCGCGCCCCTCGGGCGCGCTGAGGTTGAGGACGATCGACCGCTTGTTGCGATTGGCGGAGGCGAACCACGCCGACGCTCCCTCGACGAACGGTGGGCCCCAGGACCGGGCATCGTCCCCGCTGCCGGGGCGCTCCACCTTGATCACTGTGGCTCCGAGGTCAGCGAGGTACATCGCGGCCGTGGGGCCGGCATACGAGGTGGTCATATCGACCACGCGTATGCCGGCAAGAGGTCCCGACGGCTCGACCGCAGATCCGTGGCTAGTGTCCAAGGAAGTCACCCCGTAATAATGTTGGACATTTGCTGATTGGTCAACTCCGTCTGCCTCACCGAGCTCAGGATGCGTCGTGCGACTCGGCCGGCGTCAGAACGGCGACCCCGGACAGGACCGAGCGGTCCCACTGGCGGGCCTCGACCCGCACAGACTCCTGGTCGTCGCCGCGCTCGAATCGCACCTCGATGGGCACTCCCGGGAGCATCGGCGCCTGGAATCGGCATTCGAGTGAGACGAGGCGACCTCCATGGTCGACCGCGTGGCGCCCGAGATATGTGGCCAGGTATCCGTAGACGTACATGCCGTGGAGAATCACGCCGGGCAGGCCGACGCGGCTTGCCACTGCCTCATCGAGGTGCACGGCACTGCGGTCCCCCGAGACCTGCGCGTAATCGCGGGGCACGCCGGCCGTCGGCTCCCACACGAGAGGGGCGGGCACCGGGACCTCACCCATGACGCAGAGCCTGGGTGCTGGTGCCGCGTAGGCATATCCGGCCGTCTTCGATGATCGATTCGGTCTCCACATCGAAGAAGAGGGCGCGTGCGCCTTCCTTGATGCGGCCGATCCAGGCTCGGGTCTCGATCGAGGCGCCTACGGTGATGGGCGCGTGCCATGCGAGGGATTGCGCCGCATGGACATTGTGGTCGAACGGCAGGTCGAGGCGGCGATCGTGCAGGACGCCGAGTACGGCGCGCATCGTGAAGGCGGCGGCCAGGCTGGGCGGCACGTCCTGGGTGTCCATGAAGCCTTCCCCGCCGGGGTCGTTCACATCGGGCCGCTCGGCCCGTACGCCGCTGAGCCGAGCGTGACCGATCGCGTCGGCCGGCGCGATGACTTCGTGGGTCCGCCACAGTCCACGCCGCCCCTGCAGCGCGGCAAGCCGGGCGAGCACCGGAGCCGGGTCCCAGGTCCCTGTCACAGGGCCGCCGTCTCCGTCGACGTCAACCGCTCGCGGAGTTCGACTTTACGGATCTTCCCGCTGGGCGTCTTGGGCAGGCTCGGCACCAGCACCAGGCGCTCCGGCAGGAAGTGCTTGGACACGCCGTTGTCGAGGAGGTGCCGGGTGAGATCGGCGAGGTCCAGATCATCATTGCTGGATACCACCACGGCGCAGGCCCGCTCACCGAGACGCTCGTCGGGAACTCCGACGACGGCGACATCGACGACATCAGGATGGGTGTAGAGCACGCTTTCCACGGCGACCACTGGGATGTTCTCCCCGCCGCGGATGATGATGTCCTTGCTGCGCCCCTCCAGGTAGACCAACTGGTTCTCGTCGACGCGGGCGGTGTCGCCGGTGTCGAACCAGCCCTCGGCATCGATCTCCTGGCCGGTTCGGTCGGGCAGCCCCTCATAACCCAAGAAGAGTCCCGCGCTGCGAACCTGCATCCGTCCCGGCGTGTCGGCGCCCACAGGCCGGCCGTCCTCCCCCACGACGCGGACTTCGACGCCGGGCACCGCCCGGCCGTCGCTGGCGAGCTCGAGCTCAGACATACCGGGTCGGCAGGAGACTCCGATGCCGATCTCCGTCATTCCCCAGGCGGAGCCCACCCAGCAGCCGAAGGCATCGCGACCGGCGCTGGGGAGCGCACGCGGGACCGGCGATCCCGTCGTGATGACGGCACGCAGCGCGCAGCGAGGGTCGCCGACGAGGTCGGTGGCGAGCAGGTCCTGGAGGAACGTCGGTGCGCCGAAGAACACCGTGGCCCGTTCCTCACGCAGGAAGGCCGCAGCCGCCGGCGGGCTCCACTTCTCGAGGTAGGCGGCCGTCCCCCTGAGGTATGCGGTCATCAGGACTCCCCACAGGAAGCCGCTGTGGTGACCGACCGGTGAGACCACGGCGTTGACGATCGGGGAGCCGAGGTTCTCCGCTCCGAAGTAGGCCAACCAGTTCCGAAGCACCGCGATCAGGGTCTGGTTGGTGTTCATGACGCCCTTGGGCGCGCCCGTCGTGCCGGAGGTGAATCCGATGTGGCACAAGGCGCGAGGGTCCACCGCGGGAAGGTGCACGTCGGCGGCGGCGGACGGTTCGGCCAGGTCCCCGAGCGCGATCTCGCCGTCAACCCGGCCCGAGTCCCCACGCACGACGATCAGCGGCGCCGCCTCTCCACGCGAGGCGCGCACGACCGCCAGCGGGGTGGCGCTGGCGACCCGCTCCTGCGTCACCACCACCTTCGCGCCTGTCGAGGCCAGGATGTGCCCGACCTCCTTGGTGCCGTAGGCGACCGGGATACCGGTGTAGACAGCGCCGGCGCGGTTGATGGCGAAGATGAGTGCGGCGAACTCGATGCAGTTCGGCAGCATGACCACGACGGAGTCGCCCTCGGTAACTCCGCGGGCACGCAGACCCACGGCGAGATCGGTGACGTAGGCGTCGAGCTCGGCGTAGGTCATCGCGCGACGACTTCCACCCGGTCCGGCGGAGTCAACCGCCGCGGTCAGGTCGGGGTGTGCGGCAGCCGCGTCGGTGAGCAGGGAAGTCAGCGTCTGTGAGTTCCACTGGCCGGTGGACTCGTAGGCGGTCGCCAGCTCCGGGGTCAGCCTGCTGTCCGGGCGGATGCCCGGGTGCTCGCCCGCCGCGGGCTTGTCCTGCAAACTCACGATGCGCTCCTCGTTGGTTGGGGTTGCTCGGCCGCTCAACGCGCGGTCTCTCCGCCATCGACTATCAGCACGGCTCCGGTCAGAAACGTGCTGTGGGGGTCGCACAGCGGTCCCATCGCCGCCACGACGTCATCGACCGTCCCAAACCGGCGGGCGGGCACCGCCTTCACCACACGGGCACTCCGTTCGGGGTCTGCGCGGATGCTCGCGTTGAGGTCGGTCGCGATGAACCCGGGGGCGATGGCGTTGACCTGGACGCCGTAGCGCGCCCATTCGACCGCCATGCTGCGCGTGAACGAGACGACGGCCGCCTTCGACGCGCAGTAGGCGGCGTGCTCGGCGACTCCTTTGAACGCGTAGTTCGAGGCGACGTTGACAACCCGGCCGGAGCCCTGGGCGGTGAGGAAGGCCCCCGCGGCGCGGGTCACCCGTACCGTGCCGAGGACGTTGGTCTCCCACGCCAGAGCCCACGGTTCGTCACCGGCGTCCAGGAGAGAACCCGAGGCGAGCACGCCCGCGCAGTTGACCAAGAGGTCCAACCCGCCCAGGTCATCCACCGATTCTGCGACGAAGCGCTGGATGGAGTCGTGGTCCGAGACATCGACGACATGCGGGTGGGCGGCGCCGCCAGCGACGGCGATGTCATCCGCTACCGCGCTCAACGCCGCGGAGTCCCGGCCGCCGACCGCGACTGTTGCGCCGGCCGCTGCCAGCGCCCGCGCGATCGCTCGACCGATTCCCCTGCTGGCACCTGTGACCATGGCCCTTCGGCCGGCCAGATCCGGGAAACCTGACATGCTGTCGCTCCTCATCGCGCGGGGCGCGTCTCCGACGCCCTCCCTCGGGAACGAGTCGACTACGCCGGCGACGCGGAACCGGTACGCACGCCATAATGTCGAACATTCGCCGGGTGGGCAAGTATGGTCCTCTAGCGACTTCGCCACCCGCCGTACGGGTGGGGACCAGTAGACTTTTGATCTGACGACTGACTGGTGTAGGACACTTGTCGACTCCTGGAAACGAGAGGCCCGCATTGGACACCCTTGGTGAGGCCCGCACTCTCGGGCAAGCGGTCACGCGCCCGCGTGAGCAGGTGGAGGACCGCATCCGTCGGGCAATCCTTGACGGCGAGCTCAAGCGTGGTGAACGCCTTCCTTCGGAGGCCGAACTCGCGCGTCAGTTCAGGGTGAGCAGAACGACGGTGCGCGAAGCACTGCGCTCGCTGTCGACGCAGAACTTCATCGAGAAGGTCCCGGGCGCGGGCGGCGGCAGCTTCGTCCGGGCCGTGGACCACGAAGCACTCGGCGAGATGCTGTCGGAGTCCATGAAGAACCTACTCAGCCTCGGCAGCATCGAAGCCGACGAGGTGCAGTCCGTGCGCGAGTACCTCGAGGTCCCGGCGGTTCGACTGGCCGCCGGTCAGCGTAGCCTGGAGGACCTGGCCCGGCTGCACGAGATCATCGAGCGCCAGAAGTTGGTCCGCGTGACGGACCCGTCAGTGCCCCAGCTCGACGTCGACTTCCATTCGGCGATCGCCCGCGCGTCCGGCAATCGGGTGCTGTGGTCGTTCGTCCAGGCACTGCATGAGCAGACGATGCCGGTGCGGTTTCTCGATCTCTCGGAGGAGGTCGGCACCGAGACCGTGCTTCAGCACTTGCAGATCGTGAAGGCGATCGAGGCGGGTGACGAGGACGCGGCCCAGAACGCCATGGTGACGCACCTTCGCTACCTCGAGGCGCACCGCGCCACCGCCGCGGAACGTCCTTGAGCCGAGGGCTTCCGCTCCGGCGCCCCACGGTGCGATACCCCCTGTGCCGACCTTTCCAGACAACCCTATTGCCGCGCCGCAAACTGTCCGACAATAATCTGACAGTCCTCAAGTAGTCGATGCAGGGAGCGCACGGTGGGCGGTTTCGAGGGGCAGGCAGTGGTTGTGACCGGCGCGGCAGGAGGCCTGGGGCGGTCGATCGCAGGCGAGTTCGTCGAATCCGGCGCAAATGTGGTGCTCGTGGACGTGGAAACCGACCGTCTGAGGGAGGTCTCCCAGCAGCTCGGCTTCCCCGACCGCGTCATGGTCTACACCGGAGATCTGACCGACGAGGATGACGTCATCGGCCTCGCAGAGGCGACCGCCGACAGGTTCGGTACCTGCGACGTGCTGGTGAACAACGCCGGTATCCTGGGCGCTCCCGGGCCGTTGGCGTCGCTCTCGACGGCGGCGTGGAATGAGACGATCGCGGTGAATCTGACGGCTGCGATGCTCTGCACTCGCGAATTGGGCCGCCTCATGATCGACAACGGCCACGGTGCCGTTGTGAACATCGCCTCGGTCGGCGCGCACTCGCCGAACACCTCCCCCACCTATGGCGTCTCCAAGGCGGGTTTGATCGCGCTGACGCGACACACCGCCGTGGAATGGGGTCCGCTCGGGGTGAGGACCAACGCGGTCAGTCCCGGGTTCGTGCGCACAGAGATGTCGGCAGCCCACTACGCCGACCCCGATCTGCTTGCGTTGCGCACCCAGCTCACCCCCTTGCGTCGCATCGGCGTCGCGTCCGACATCGCGAAGGTGGTGGCCTATCTGGCGAGTGACGCCGCCGCGTTCGTCAATGGCCAGGAATTGGTGGTCGACGGTGGGTTCCTGTCCGCCTCGCTGATGCATGTGCAGCGTCACGCGGATCAGTACGGTGGCCATTCGGCTCCCCAGCCCGCACTTTTCGCGGATCGCCTGCGTTCCGCCGAGGCCGGCCGATAGCGCTATCGCGCCTTGCGAGGGGTCGGTAAGTGGCTCATGTCCAGACCGATCTCCGGCAGGATCGCCAAGGCCGGCGACGTCATCGGCCTCCCTCTGGCGGAGGAGGGAGGCCATGCCGGATCTGCCTCATAAGAGGCTCGTACGCAGACGGCAGGCGGCCTGGTGCGGGTCTACCGAGTGTCACCGGCCCCGAACGTGGACAACAGGCGGTCAAGCTGGTGCGGTGCCGCCGGGCGGACCAGTGGCAAGGTGACGCCTGCCTGCCGATATGCCTCGATCCTGGCCCGGACGTCCGCAACGGTACCGGTAGCCGTGAGCGAGGTGACGTAGTGCTCCGGAAGGATCTCTTGGAGCGCTGCCTCCCCGCCCTGTCCGAACGCGGCGGCGAACCGAGGTAGGTCGTCCGGATCGATGGTCGGCTCACCCACCGACATCTTCGCCTTCGGCGTCGAGGCGTGTTTGAACTTGGTCGCCACCTCCCAGCGGATCGCGGCGACCGCGGCGGCGCGATCGTCCTCGATGGAGGTGTTGATGAGCTGTGCCACGGCCAGTTCGTCGGGGTCACGGCCGATCTTCTCGCAGCTCTGGTGGAGGAGCTTGACGGCGTTGGCCGAATACTCGGGAGAGGCGCCGGCATCCAGCAACACGCCGTCACCGAGCGCCGCCGCGTTGATGAGACCCCGTCGACTCGCCGCCGCGATCCAGATCGGGATATCGGCCCGGATCGGGGTGAAGTTCAGCGCCACGTTTTCGAGGTGCACGACCTCGCCGCGGTAGGTGACCGGTTCTCCGGTGAGCAGCGCACGGATGGATTCGACGTACTCGCGCAGGGTGGTGATCGGGTCGGTCAGCGGACGACCGTTGCGGGCGGCGTGTTTGGCGGTGAACGCCCCGACCACCAGCACGAGACGTCCACCGCTGAGCTCGTCCAGAGTCGCCGCCGTCTGTGCCATCACCAGTGGGCTGCGCAGCCGGACGACCTGGGTGGCACCGAGGGTGACGCGCTCGGTGGCGAGCCCGAAGGCAGCGAGCGCGCTGGCCGAGTCGCGGTTGGTGAACAGCGTCTCGGAGAAGAAGGCGGTGTCGAAACCCGCTCGTTCTGCGGCGGCGGCCGATGCCGCCATCTCGCGTACGGTGACTGACGGGTCATACCCGAGCGCAAGCCCGACACGGGCCGACGACGAGGGCGAGGCGGGTGTTGGCTGGATCACAGCGGCTCCGTGAGGTCGGTGGCAGGTTCGCCATGGTGGGCCGAGACGTCGAGAACGATCTTGCCGAGCAAACCGCCGTGTTCGAGGCGGTCCAGCGCGACCGCGACATCGGCCGCCGGATAGGTAGCGGCGATCACCGGCCGGACGCCGTCCGGCCCCGCCCATGGGCCGGCCTGTCGCAGCTCGGCGATGATGGCGGCCTTCTCCGCTGCGGGCAGGCTGCGCAGTGAGCCGCCGGTGATGACGAGTCGGCGCCGGATCACGGCACGCAGGCTGAGCGGGACCTCCTCGCCGCCCAGGACGCCCACGCACAGCCAACGCCCGCCCGTTCGAAGGCCGGCGAGCGTGAGTCCGGCGACGGCCGCGCCGACGAGGTCGAGCACGATGTCGAAGCCGTCCGGCACCTGCCTGCGCAGGATCTCCCCGGCGTCAGGCGAGGTGGAGACGGCGACGGGGTCCGCACCGAGGGCACGCACGCGTTCGGCCAGAGCAGGAGTTCGCACGGTGCCCGCGACGGTGGCTCCGAGCGACCGTGCCAACTGTACGGCCGTGGTGCCGACGCCGGAGTTCGCCGCGTGCACCAGCACTCGGTCGCCGGGACGGAGGCCGGCGCGTGACCGCAGGTTCCACCACGCTGTGGCCAGCGCCTCGGGGAGCGCCGCGGCCTCGGCCGGGCTCCATCCCTCGGGCACCGGCAGCAGGAGGTCCTGCGCCACGAGCACGTGCGACGCGTAGCCGCCGCTGCCGAGCAGCGCACACACCGGGTCGCCGACCTGCCAGCCGGTGACGCCGGGACCGAGCGCGGCGATCCGGCCGGCGCATTCCAGCCCCGGCACCGCGGACTCGCCTGCGGGCGGCTGATAATCGGCGTCGCGTTGTAGCAGGTCGGCACGGTTGAGTCCGGAAGCGGATACCTCGATCAGCACCTGACCCGCGCCGGGTGTCGGGGTGGGGGCGTCCACCCAGACCGGCGTCGGCGGACCTGCCGGCGATCTGCTTGCCGCGTCGCCTGCCGGAGAGGTGAACAGGACCTGACGCATCAGCGTTCTCCAGCGGCGGACGGAGATTCGGGGCGGAATGGAGTGGGTGTGGTCGCGCGTCCGTCCCGGACGACCTCCACACCGTCCCGGAACACGCGGCGGACCCGCAGATCCATGTCGAGCACGGCGACGTCCGCCGGCACGCCGGGCCGCAGCATTCCGGCCCCGTCGAGTCCCAGGGCGGCGGCCGGGTTGCGGGTCACGAGGGCAAGTGCGTCGGGCAGGTCGAGGATGCCCTCCTCCGTCAAGGACCGTACGGTCGGCAGCAACTCCGTCCGGTAGGCGAAGCGTTCCAGCGAGCCGTCGGGCAGCGTACGCGGCACCGATGCGTTGCCGTCACTGCTGAGCGTGATCCGGTCGGCCGGCACTCCCCGGGCGAGCGACTCGGCCACCGCCGTGGTCGGTGCCACGGCACCGGTGATGCGGGCAGGGTTGATCAGCGGGTTGACGTCGACCCAGGATCCGGCGGCGCCGAGCCGGACGGCCACGTCGAGCGTGGCGGGGCTGTAGTTGGCGTGGGTCACCTGGAGCCGTCGCGGATCGGCGCCGGATCCGTCCAGCGCCCGTACCAGCAGATCCGGGTCCCCGACAGCCGTGCCGAGGTGCACGTGGAGCAGACATGCCTTCCCGGTGGCGCCGGCCGCCCATTCCAGTTCCCGGAGCAGACGGGTCAGCTCGGCGAGGTCGGGGCAGGTCGCCTTGTGCTCGTACAGGGCGACCTTGACTCCCAGGAGGTGCGGCAGCAGGTACAGGTCGCGTACCAGAGCCCCGGTCACGGTCGGCGGTGGCCAGTGAAAACCACCGGCCATCGCCCAGGCGCGCGGGCCGATGGCCGGAAGCGCGTATGCCCGAGCGAGCAGCGCTTCCGGGCTCTTGCTGATCGGGTCGACGCCGGGCATTCCGACACAGGTGGTCGTACCGGCCTCGACGATAGCGTCAGCGGGCAGCTCCGGAATCCTGCTGTGGTATCCGGAACCACCGCCGCCGCCGAGGATGTGCAGGTGCCCGTCGACGATCCCCGGCGCCACGATCAGCCCCGCGCAGTCGTGGACGACCGTGCCCGGCGGTGCGGTGGGAAGCGCCACCGGGCTCTCGGGCATGCCGGCCCGATTCTCATCCATCGGCACGACGGCCAGGATGTCGCGCCCACCGATCACAACGTCGGCGGTGCCTGCGGGCTCCGGGGTGAGCGTGGTGCCGCCATGCAGGATGGTGAGGGTCATGGTCAGCTCGCGGGCTGCCCGTTGATCGTCACGGCGGGACGCAGGATGTCCTGCAGTCCCCACTTCTCACCGATCTTGGCGTAGCCGCCGTCCTCCATGAGCGCCTTCAGTGCCGCCGCCACCGCGTCCCGGAGCTGGTTCTGGTTCTTGCTGACGGCGATGCCGACCGGGATCTCCGCGATCGGCTTGCCGATCAGCGCGTACTTTCCGGGTGACTGCTCGTTGACGACGTACCGGATGGACTCCGCGCCCCTGATGCTCACGTCGGCGCGTCCCTGCTCGAGCTGCAGGAGTGCGTCGGCCGTGCCGTTGGTGGTCACTTCCTCGACCGCCGGCTTTCCGGCCGTCGCGCAGACGTTCTTGCTGAACTCGGTGAGGGCGTTGCGGTATCCGGTGTCACCGCTGTCAACCGCCACCTTCTGCCCGCACACGTCGGCCTCCGTGGGGAACCGGTCGGCCTTGTCCGCCAGGCTGAACAGCTGCGGACCTGTCGTGTAGTAGTCGATGAAGTCCACCGTCTCCCGGCGCGTCTCCAGATCCTGCATGGCCGAATGGACCATGTCGAGCCTTCCGGTCGCGAGCGAGGGAATGTACTGCTCATACTCCTGGGTCACGAATGTGACCTCCACGCCGAGCTTGTCGCCGATGGCCCGGGCCAGATCAACGTCGAAGCCCTGCCGCTTCTCCCTGTCCTCCGTCCCCTCCGGAAGATAGGACATCGGCGGATAGACCGGACTGTTTCCCACGTTGAGCCGGCCGGACTTGCGGATGGCGTCCGGCAGCATCGCGTTGAGCGGGTTGTCCGAGGACGAACTGTTCGAGGACGAGGGTGCGGCCGGCTCATCAGCGTTGCCACCACAACCGGCGAGCAGCGCGGCGACGACCGCCGTACTCACCCACATGGCTGACTTTCTCACTCTGTCTCCTCCGGGTTCTCGGTGGGCCGCACCGCGGACCCCGCATGGCCGCCGGCGAACTTCGCCCCAGTTTTCAAGCGACGCCGAGCCGTAGGAAGGGGACCTCTTGTCCAGGATGTCCCCGATGGACTGTACTTCAGGTCCAGGTCGCTCCGATCCGGCGATGACCAAGACCTGAGAGGCGGGATATCCGGTGGGAGTCACAATCGAACAGGTTCTCGCGCTGCCCGACCTGAACCTGCGCGTCGTGGCCGGAGCGGCCGCACTCGGCAACGAGGTCCGATGGGTGCACGTCAGCGAGACCGTCGACCCGACACCCTGGCTGCGCGGCGGGGAACTGCTGCTCACCACCGGCCTCCAAATCGAAGATCCGAAACAGTTCGGGCCATACCTGCACCGACTCGCCGACGCGGGGCTGGCCGGCCTCGGATTCGGTGTCGGACTGGGCCACCCGGAGGTGCCCGAGACGCTGCTCGTGGCCGCCGACGAGCGCGGCCTTCCCGTGCTGGAGATTCCGGTCGACGCTCCCTACGTGGCCATCTCGGAGGGAGTGTCCAACCTGCTCGCCGCCGAGAGACGGGACACCATCGCGCGAGCGTTCGACGCCCAGCAGGCGCTCACGGCCGCCGCGCTGGAGTCCGGCCGAGGCGGCATCATCACGGCGATCGCCAACACGCTGGGCGGGTGGGCGATACTCACCGACACCTCGGCGGCAGTCGTACGGGCATGGCCGCCGGAGGCGGCCGAACGGCTGCCGACCCTGCTGCCGGACATCATGCGCACCCGGGAGCGGGGCATCCGGTCCAGCAGTTCGGTGATCGGCCTGCACGAGTCGATCGTGATCCACCCCCTGGAGGCCCGGGGCCGGATGCGTGGATTCCTCGTCACCGCCATGCCGGGCGGGGCCGACGACTACAGCCGGATGGTCCTGGCGGGCGGGGTGGCCCTGCTGTCGCTGGAGATGGAGCGTTCGCACGCGGCCGGCCGTCAACTGCGCCGGCTCCGCGCCGACACCCTGGCCCATCTGCTGCACGGCGCGGTCGAGCTTCAGGTCGCGCGGCAACATGTCGTCGGCTGGGGCCTGGACCCCGGTGCGCTGCGGGCCGCCGTCTATCTGTGCGACGCCGGCCACGGCAGTCTGCTCTACGAACAGGTCACCGAGCTGATGAGCGAGGCCGACCTCTCCGGTGCCGTCGTCACCCAGACGGCCGGGCGGAACATCCGAGTGGTGGTGCTCACCGACGGCTCCGAGCAGACCGGCGCGACACTGTCCCGGCTGGCGTCGGTGCGTCCGGCAGCGGTGCTCGGGCTCGGCGACGTGGTCTCTACCGAAGGCATCGGGCAGTCATACCGTGCCGCCGCCCACGCGGCCGAGGTCGGCCAGGTGGAGCGGCGGGCGGTGACCCGCTTCGACGACCTGGAGACATTACAGATGCTGTTGCGGGCCCAGTCGCCGCAGGCTCTGGCGAGCTTCGTTCGCCGGGTCCTGGGGCAGCTCCAGCAGCACGACCGAGGACGTGAGGGAACGCTGAAGGCCACCCTGCGCGCGTTCCTCGCGCACAACGGCCACTGGAACGAGACCGCCGCCGAGCTGGGCGTGCATCGGCACACGCTGCGCGCCCGGATGGACAGGATCGAGCGGATCACCGGCCGCAACCTCGACTCCGCGTATGTCCGGATGGAGCTGTGGCTCGCGCTTCTCGCCGACGGCGCGGCAGAGCCGGGGGAGGACGTCGCGGGCGATGTCGCAGCGGCCCCCGAAGCCATCCCCGGCGACGCCGAGGTCATCCAGGCACTGGACAACCAGTAGTGCCCCGGGCCACATAATTCGACCTTCTGTCAGGTATCGCACTTCTTGCCGCAGCGGCAAGACTCAGCCCAACGCAGACGGGAGACAGCGATGACGAGCACAGAGCGGGCCACCGCTGCTGCGCCGGCACCCGGTCCAGGGCAACTTGCCGGACTCGAACGCATGCCGCTTCGGCACTATGGCCGCTGGATCTCAGCGGCGGTGGTGCTCACCCTGATCGCCCTACTGGGTATGGCATTCGCCCGGGGCGGCATCGAATGGTCGGTCGTCGGCCACTACCTCACGGCCGGAGCGATCCTCCACGGTTTGGGCAACACCGTGATGATCACGCTGTGCTCGATGGCTCTCGCCATCGTCCTCGGCGTGGTGGTGGCCTTGATGCGGATGTCGGCCAACCCGGTGACGAGTACCGTCGCCTTCGGCTACATCTGGCTGTTCCGCGGCGTCCCCGTCCTGCTCCAGCTGCTCATCTGGTACAACCTGGCGCTGGTCTTCCCGACCATCGGGTTCGGCGACTTCCAGACACGCACGATCGACGTGATGACACCGTTCATGGCCGCGCTGCTCGGTCTCGGCATCAACATGAGCGCCTACACCGCCGAACTCGTCCGCGCCGGCATCCTCTCGGTCGATCGCGGGCAGATCGAGGCCGCCCAGGCGATCAGCCTGACCCCGGGACAGATCCGCCGCCGGGTGGTGCTGCCGCAGGCCATGCGGGTCATCCTGCCCCCACTGGGCAACGAGTTCATCAGCACGCTGAAGATGTCCTCGCTGGCAGCGGTGATCTCGTACGGAGAGATCCTCGAGAGCGCCGAGTTCATCTACTACGCCAACAACCGGGTCATCGAGCTGCTCATCGTCGCGGCGATCTGGTACCTGGCCGTCGTTTCGGTGCTCAGCGTGGTCCAGCACTTCGTGGAGCGGCGCGTCGGTCGCGGCTTCCAGCACTCGGTGAAACGTACCGGTCGTTCCCTCGGACGCTCTGGTAAGGGAGACGCGGCGTGAACAGGACAACCGTCGTCCGGGCCATCGAGGTGCACAAGTCGTTCGGGCCGGTGCACGTGCTGCGTGGTGTGTCGCTGGAGGTGCACGCCGGGGAGGTGCTATGCCTGATGGGGCCGTCCGGCTCCGGAAAAAGCACGTTCCTGCGCTGCATCAACCAGCTCGAACGCGTCGACGACGGCGAGCTGTGGGTGCGCGACGAACTGGTCGGCTACCGGCTGCACCGCGGCCGGCTACGCGAGCTCACCGAGCGGGAGATCACGCGCCAGCGCCGCGGCATCGGCATGGTTTTCCAGCGGTTCAACCTCTTTCCGCACATGACCGCGCTCGGCAACGTGGTCGAGGGGCCGCTGCGCGCGCTGGGGCACAATCGTGCCGACGCCCTCGCCGCGGCCCGCTCGCTGCTCGACCGGGTCGGGCTGAGCGACAAGTACGACGCCTACCCGGCCCAGCTCAGCGGCGGGCAGCAGCAGCGGGTCGCGATCGCCCGAGCACTGGCGATGCAGCCCCATCTGATGCTCTTCGACGAGCCCACATCCGCGCTCGACCCCGAGCTGGTCGGCGAGGTGCTCGACGTGATGAAGGCCCTGGCCGCCGAGGGCATGACCATGGTCGTCGTCACCCATGAGGTCGGCTTCGCCCGAGAGGTCGGCGACACGCTCGTCTTCATGGACGGGGGCGTCGTCGTCGAGAGCGGGCCACCGGCCGAAGTACTCAGCACACCGCAGCATCCGAGGACCCGGGAGTTCCTCTCCCGCGTTCTCGGCTGAACCACACACCAGACGCCTTTAGGCCTAGCGAAAGGTCAGGAATGCCACGTCCTCACGAGGCGCGGAAGTTCGACGTGTGGGGGGTCCCGTTCGATGGGGGCTCGACGTTGGGCTGGCCGGGTTCGCGGTACGCGCCCGCCCGGGTCCGCGATGCGTTGCGTTGGATCACCCAGCGCATCGAGAACGGCGCCATCTACTCCCTGGAGAGCGACTCGGTGCACGAGGTCGGCGACGACCTGCTCCGTGACCGGGGTGACGTCGACGTGATCGGGCACGACATCCTGGCCACCATCGACGCCTGCTCCACCGCGGTCGCCGACTCGCTGCGAGAGGGCCGTACGCCGATCGTCATCGGCGGCGACGACTCCGTCCTCTTCCCCTGTGCACAGGGAGTTCACCGGGCGCTGCCCGGCCGGGTGGGCATCGTGCACTTCGACGCGCACCTCGACCTGCTCGACCACAACCGCCACCAGGGCCGGGTCAGCCAGTCCAGCGGCATGCGGCGCAGCCTGGAACTGGAGCGCGTCAACGCCGACGACTGCATCCAGGTCGCCGTACGGCACTTCAACTTCCCGTCCTCGGCCGAGTTCAAGCGAAAGTCCGGTCTGACCCACATAACCGCCCGGGAGTTCCAGGCGCTCGGTCCGGTCGCCGCGGTCGAGCAGATCCTCGATCGGGTCTCCGGCGCGGACCACCTGTTCCTGTCCTTCGATATCGACGCGATCGACCCCGCGTTCGCTCCCGGGGCGGGCGCGCACGAACCAGGCGGTCTCACCTCGGGCGAAGCGCTGGAGGCGGTCCGCCTGCTGGCGCCGCACTGCGACGCGTTCGCCATCACCGAGGTCAACCCGATGACCGACCGCACCGTGTCGACGACCGCGACACTCACCGCGTACCTGCTGTTCCACTTCGCCGTCTCAGGTTCGGGGGCGACGCGTCGATGAGCGCCGACCCGAGCCACGCCTCCCAGGGCTTCCGGGCCACCGGCATCAGGCTGACCGAGGAGCAACTGCCGCACCTGCGCAGCCACCGTACGGAACTGCTCGGCGATTCGTTGCCCGCGATCCACGCCTTCGACAAGGCGCACGCGGTGATGCTGACCGAGCAGGGCCTGCTCGACCCCGCCGACGGCCGGGACATCCTCAACGCGCTGTGCGATATGGAGGCCCGTGGCGTCGCGGAGGCCCGGATCGAGGCCGGAGGCGGGATGCACTCCGGCGAACAGTATCTGATCTCCGTGCTCGGCGCCGAGACCGGCGGGAGGATCCATCTCGGGCGCAGCTCCGGAGATCTGATCGAGGTGGCCCGGAGGATGACGATCCGCCGGCACCTGCACGCCCTGCTGCCGGCCCTGGCGGACGTACGGGCCGCACTCCTTGATCTGGCCGAGGCGCACCGTGAGACGATCATGCCTGGTTACACGCACGGCCAGCACGCCCAGCCGACCACCTTCGCGCACTGGGCCACCATGTTCGAGCAGGCCTTCGCGCGCGACACCGAGCGGTTCCTCGGCTTCCACGGCCGGCTCAACGTCTCACCCGCCGGCGCGGCCATCCTGACCGGCAGCGACCTGCCGATCGACCGGCACCGGATCGCCGACCTGCTCGGGTTCGACGCCCCGCTGCCGCACACCATGGACGCGATCCTCAGCCATGACCTGGAGATGGAGGCGGCGGCGCTGCTCGCCACCACCGGCGCCACGCTGGCCCGGCTGGCCGACGACCTCTACCTCTGGTCGACCTCCGAGTTCGCGTACATCGAACTGCCCGATCGGTACTGCGGCACGAGCAGCATCATGCCCCAGAAGAAGAACCCGGACGCCCTGGAGGACATCAAGTCGGTGGCCACCCAGGCACTCGCCGCGCTGGTGGGCGTGATCACCGCCGAGCGCGGGCCGACCGGCTTCCCCATCCTGGAACGACGCTACTCACAGCAGGCGCTGTGGTCGATGTCGGCGGCGATCACCGGCAAACTGCGGGACGCCGCCGGGATCCTCACCGACCTGCGCGTCGACCGGGACCGGATGGCCGGACAGGCGGGCGCCCACTGGGCACAGGTGACCGATGTCGCCACCGCGCTGGTCAGGCACACCGAGCTCGACTGGCGTCATGCCCACCAGGTCGTCGGCGTCTTCGTACGGCTCGCCATCGAGCGCGGCGTCGACCCGTCAGCGGCGACCCGGGACCTGCTCGACGAGGCGGCAGGACAGGTCATCGGGCGGGGAAGCGGCCTGACCGAACAGCAGTTCACCGAGGCCATGGATCCGTATGCCTTCGTTGTCAGACGAACCATCTACGGTGGCCCGGCACCCGACGCGGTCCAGCGGGAGTCCGTCCTGTTCACCCGGCGACTGGCCACCGACCGACACCGGGTCGAAGAGTTTCAGCGGCAGGTGGCCCGTGCCGAGGCGGCGCTGGAGGAGGCCATCGATGCCCTTGTTTCTGCGGGCCACCCCTGATGATCCGTACGGCCACCCGGCGTGACCGGCGGCGCCGCGCCGCCGGTCGGTGAAGACCTCGGTGGCGCGAACCTGGTCCGTCTCACCGCGATGGACAGGCGGCCGGTGACCCGATGCACCGGAAAGGTGCACCCGATCCTGTGCGGATTCGATCCAGGCGATCGCATCCTCGCAGGTCAGGTGCACCTTCTTCATTTCACCGGTCTTGCCCGGCCGCCCGCAGGCGGAGCAGCGGAGGTCAGCGCTGCAGTGTCAGCAGACCCGGCCGGTAGGGCAGGAGGCCGTAGTCGCCGCCGGAGTTGGGGTCACGTCCCTGGTAGAGCAGCTGCAGGTTGCAGGGATCGACGGTCTTGGTCTGGTCGGGGTTGCTGCGCACCAGGTCGCCGTGGCTGATGTCGTTGGTCCAGGTGGCGCCGCTGTTGGCCTTGCCGGCGAAGGGATTGCTCTCGGTGGCGGCCTGCGGTGTCCACGTGCCGTCCAGGCTGGTGGCCGTGAACGAGCGGAAGTAGCGGCCCCGCGAGCCCATCGCCTCGACGAGCATGAGGTATTTGTTCTGGCCCTGGAGCTTGTAGACCTCGACTCCTTCGAACAGGTTGGCCTGCGTGTCGCTCATGATCGTCGTGTAGTTCGAGCCGAAGCTGCCGGGGAAGTTCCCGATAGGCATGCTGGCCCGGTAGATCTTGCCGTTGTCACCGGCGAAGAACAGGTACATGTTGTTGCCGTCACCGATGAGCGTCTGGTCGATGGGTCCTGTTCCGGAGCCGGAGATGCTTCCGGTGAACAGGGTCTGCTGCGATGACCAGCCGTTCGGGTTGGCGGGGTCGGTGGAGGTCCGGTAGGAGAAGGCCGTCCCACCCCACTGGTAGGCCAGCACCCAGATGTTCTTGGGGGCGAAGTAGAAGAGCGTGGGCGCGACGGTGGAGAAGTTCATCGTGTTCTGGGGGGCCGAGGCCATGTCGGACCAGTTCGAGAAGAGGCCGAAGTTCATCGAACCCCACCTCGTTCCCGTGTCGTGCGTCGTCGCGTAGACGAGATGCTTGCCGTTGTAGACGACGTTGGTGAAGTCCTTGAGCGAGACCCATCCCGACTTCGGGTTCGCCAGCGGGCCCGTCGACGTCCAGCGGTACGTCGAGGGGAGATCGCACGTGCCGGGCGTCGGAGTCGGCGTGGGCGTCGGGGTCGGAGTCGGGGTCGGCGTGGGCGTCGGCGTGGGGGTGGGGGTCGGCGTGGGGGTGCCGGAGCCGCCACATGTCACACCGTTCAGGGCGAACGACGTGGGCACCGGATTGCTGCCGTTCCACGAGCCGTTGAACCCGAAGTTGGTGCTGCCGCCGGAGGGGATGGAGGCGTTGTAGGAGACGTTGGTGGCGGTCACCGACGAGCCGGACTGGGTATGGTCGGCGTTCCAGATCTGAGTGATCTGCTGGCCGGCGCCGAAGGACCAGGTCAGCCGCCAGCCGTTGACCGCGTCACCGAGGTTGTTGATGGTGATGCTGGCGTTGAAGCCGCCCGGCCAGCTTGAAGCGATGGTGTAGTCGACCCGACAGGCGACGGCGGCCTGGGCGGGCTGTGTGGCCAGTATGCCCCCTCCGACCAGCAGGACCGAGGTGGCACCGATCGCGAGGCTGCGGCGCGGGGCCCGCCGGGGCGGTGCCGCGGTCGCGACGGTGGATGCGCGCGGTGACCGCGCTCGCCAGGACAGACGCATCTGTGTTCTCCTCATCATCAGGTCCGACCGCCGTCAGGGGCTGGTGCAGGTGGCGGTCGGGGTGGTCGCGGTGCCGTTGCCGGTGTAGCCGAAGGTCGTGGAGCCGCCGGAGGCGATGGAGCCGTTGTAGGGGGCGTTGCGCACGGTCACGCTGGAACCGGACACGCTCTGTGTGCCGTTCCACAGGCTGCTGATGCTCTGCCCGCTCGGCCAGGTCCACTTCACGGTCCACCCGTTGACCGCGGAGCCGCCCGAGCGGACCGTCCCCGCGGACTCGACGCCGCGCCCCGCCGATTCGGGTGGACGCACACCACCAGGGCGTCGCAGACGCGCGGTCTCCCTGCCCGTGCACCAGCCGCTCCGGGGACCGCTTTGGAGACCAAGTGTGGAAACCGCACCCGAAACTTGTCAAGACCGTTAGAGAAAGTTACGACACGGCCTTTGGCGCGAAAGTGGAAACCGCCGCGCTAAGGGGACATCCGTGGAAGTGAAATTTTTCGCGTCCCACGTAGTGATGCGGGAAACATCGGTGAAAGTTTCACCATCCGATCCGCACCGGTCGGGCGCGCAGACGCGAAGACTCCCAGGTGGGCCGGGATCAGGCCCCGCACGGCCGGCGCGCGACACATCGGACCCTTGACATCTGCTCCGTCCCTCGTGTGTGCTCCACTCCACACCACCTCCACCCGACCGATGGAGAAGGGACTCGGCCGATCGACAGAATGTGAGCGCTAACATTTATGGAGTCACGCGTGTCGTTACTCAGACCCGTGCGACCCGGACGGGCACCGCGTCCCGGGGCCGCTCGATTCCACTGATCAGGAGGTTCTCGCATTCATCGGGAAAGGTCGGCCGCTTGACCGCGGTCCATAGCGAAAGAACCGGAATGGCGATCCGACCCCCCCGGAGTTCGTCAGACCGATCCAAACATTCACTCAAGATACTCATGTACAAGAGCTAAAAAATCGGCATTTCCCGCATTAACGTAAACGCCACATCGAGGTTGTACGGCACGCACTCGGCCGGCAGAGGTCGGCCCATGGCGGCCGATGCCAGCCAGGAGGTCTCGATTCCACCCCACCCGCCGAGCCGTTCCGGGAGCAGCCGGATAACGGACGACTCCGGATGGATAACCGCTCCACCGCCGTGATCGAATTTTGTCGGCAGGGATCGCTAGGGTGAGCGCTCCGCTCCCTGCTTGATCTCCTGGATGTGACGCGTGCACCGTTATCGGTCGATGCTCCCCGCCGTGCTCGTGACCGGCGGATATGTGACGGCGCTCGTGGTGGCCGCCGTACTCGCGCTGATCGGTGGCGACGTCGGCTTCCTGTGGCGGCTGTCGCTGTTCTCCGAGGCGGACGAGGACGCCGCGGCCACGTGGCCGAACGTGCTCACCCTTATCATGGCGGGCGGCCTGTGGGCCTGGGCGCTGTGGCAGAGCCTGCGGGGCCTGCCGTCCGGGGAGCCCCTCTCGACCGACCCCGAGACGCGCCCGCTGCGAATGGCTCTGTACGCGGCGGTGGCGTCGTGGGCGTTCTATGCGGTCATGCCGATCTGGCCGTGGTGGGCGGTGGTGCTCGACGCGCTCCTGATGTCGGCGGTCGTGGTGCTGTTCCACCCGGTGCTGCGCCGTAACATACGCCACGCCGACCTCGCCCTGGGCGCCGGCCTGCTGACCCAGGCGAGCCTGGCGGCGACCGAGGTGTTCGACGTGCTCAACTGGCACGGGGTGGAGCGGGCGGCGGCGCTCGGCGGGTTCGCCGGCGTCGGAAGTCTGGTGTGGTCCGTGCTGGTGCTCAAGGCGCAGTGGCGCGACGGCCGCTGGGGGCGGACGACCGTGCGGTACGGCATCGCCTCCCTGCTGGTGCCGGTCGCACTCTTCGTCGTGGGCATTCCGCTGAGTGGGGACGGTGGCCTCTACGACGAGGCCACCACGGCCGCCGACGCCCTGTTCGTGATCTGGCTGGCCCGATCCGCCCACGAACTCGGCGGCACACCCGGCGGGCCAGCGCCGTACCTCCCGCCCGCCGATCGGAGGGCCACGCTCACGGTGGCGGCCCGCCTCACCGCGTGCCTGGTCCTGCTACTTCCGCCGCTGACCAACCGCCATCCGGCGTGGATCAGCCCGCACGTGTCGATCGAGCGGCTGCCCAGTGTCGCTGGTGGCTCGGCGGGAGACGCATTCGCGACGCTCTGGCAGGCTTTCGAGCTGTTCGTGGGCATCGGCGGCCTGGCCGTACTCGTGCTCGTCGCCCTGCACCGGCGGGCCGTGTTCTGGGTGGCCATGAGCGGCCTGCTCCTCACCGCGCTCGGCGGGCTCGCCGCCGTGACCCTGGTCGACGCGCAGGGCCTCGACCTCCCCGGCGGTTGGGTTCTCACCCGGCCGGATCCCTCCCATCTGTACGGGATGATCCAGACGTTCTCGAGGTCGACCGTCTCCCCGCTGTGGTTCACCACCGCCTGCCTGGTCTCGGCCGCCCTGCTCTGGTGGTCGAGCAGGCCAGGGCGCGGCGCCGTCGCGGATTCGAGTGCCCGCGCCTACGAGCCGGCCGGATGAACACGATCGGCCGCGGCACGCGATGCCCTGAGCCGGCATACCGCCCCCGGCTCGAAAACCGCAGTTCAATCGGCCGGCCGTCCCTTTCCTTCAGCCGTCCCTTTCCTTCAGCGGTACCGCAGGCGGGCCTGGCGGGGGACCTCGCCGAGCCTGCCGGCGTGGAAGTCGCGGAAGGCCTGGGTGATCTCGGCTCGGGCGTTCATCACGAGGGGCCCACCGATGGCGATGGGTTCCCTGATCGGCTCTCCGCTGTAGACCATCACCATGCTCTGCGTGTCCCCGTCGCCGGCCTCCAGGGCGATCGATGAGACGGGCGAGCCGGGGACCGGATCGGACCAGGCGATCTGACCCGCTCACCCCGGCCGACGTCCGGCGGTTCAGTCTCCCCGGTGCCCGACGATGCGCAGGGCCAGGGCCGCGTAGAAGTCGCCGATCCCTTCGGGCGAGAGATCGAGGCCCTGCCTGTACCACCGGGCCACGTCGATGCCGAGAGACAGCAGCGCCGCGGTCGTCATACGCGGATCGGAGGTCTCGAAGGCGCCATCCGCGACCCCGCGCTCGACCACCTGCCGCAGCTCCCCGGTGATCGTCCGGCGGATGCCCTCGATCTCCGCCCGATGCTCCGGGGTCAGTGCGGCGAGCTCGTAGTTCACGACACGGGCGATCGTCGGCGAGCGCGCGTGGTCGGTGACGAAGGCGCGGATGACCGCCGCCAGCTGGGCCGCCGGGTCTTCGGTGGTGGCGATCGCCTTCCGTACCAGCGCGAGGGAGCCGGCGTGCCCCTCCCGGGAGATCTCGTAGAGCAGTTGCTCCTTCGTTTCGTGGTGGACGTAGACCGCTGCCGGGCTCATGCCCGCGGCAGCCGCGATGTCGCGCGTGGTCGTCGCGTGGAAACCGCGCGCCGCGAACGCCGCCACGGCCGCCTCGAGGAGCCGCGCCCGCCTGTCAGCGTTGCGCGAGCCGCCGTTGTCCATCCCTACCCCTTTTCGGTCTACCCGTTGACGCCTACCCCTGTGGTGGGAAATCGTAGGGCGAGTCTGGTAAGCGACTGCTTAGTATGTTGGAGACGTGGTGCCTGAAGCAGTGATCGTGGCCGCCGCCCGCTCCCCGATCGGACGGGCGGTCAAGGGCTCCGCACTCCGGCGCCACGACAAGGAGCTCGGCCCGGGAACGATGTGCGTCGGCGGGGGCCAGGGCATGGTCATGGTCATCGAGCGACTCGGCCGAGGGAACGGGACATGACAGAGAGACTGACAGGACGCACGGCCATCGTCACCGGTGCCAGCCGCGGGATCGGCCTCGCCGTGGCGCGACGGCTCGTCGCCGAAGGCGCCAGGGTCGTCATCACGGCGCGCAGGCCGGAGGCACTCGCCGAGGCGGTCACGCGGCTGGGCGGGCCGGAGCACGCCCTCGGCGTGGCCGGCCACGCCGACGACGCCGACCACCAGGCCGAGACGATCGAGCGGGCGATCCAGACCTTCGGGAGTGCGGACCTGCTCGTCAACAACGCCGGCATCAACCCGGCCCTCGGGCCGATGGTCGAGCTCGACGTCGCCGCCGCGCGGAAGATTTTCGAGGTCAACTGCCTGGCCGCCCTGTGCTGGACCCAGCGGCTCCACAGGGCATGGACCGGAGCGCACGGCGGCGCCGTCGTCAACGTCGCGTCGGTCGCCGGGCTGACCACGTCGCCGGGGATCGGCTTCTACGGCGCGAGCAAGGCGATGCTCATCCACCTCACCCAGGAGTTGGCGGTCGAGCTGGGGCCGAACGTGCGCGTCAACGCGGTCGCGCCGGCCGTCGTCAAGACCCGTTTCGCCTCGGCCCTGTACGCCGGTCGCGAGGCGGAGGTGGCGGCGACGTACCCGCTCAAGCGGCTGGGCGTTCCGGAGGACGTCAGCGGCGCCGTGGCCTTCCTGCTGTCCGAGGACGCGGCATGGATCACCGGTCACGTCCTGGTCGTCGACGGCGGCCTCACCCTGGTCGGTGGGCAGTGAGGGCACCGGGCCTCGACCTCGACCGCCTCGGCGCCTGGTTCGCGGCATCGGTTCCCGGTGCCGGCGCCGACCTGACGGCCAGGGTCATCACGGGTGGCAGATCCAATCTGACCTACGAGATCAGCGATGGCTCGCACGTCTGGATTCTCCGCCGGCCGCCGCTCGGACACGTGCTGGCGACGGCGCACGACATGGCCCGGGAGTACCGGGTGATGACGGCTCTCCGCGACACCGACGTGCCCGTCCCGGCCACCTTCGCCCTGTGCCGGGACACCGAGGTCGTCGGCGCCGAGTTCTACGTGATGCAACGGGTCGCCGGGGTGCCGTACCGGCAGGCCGACGAGCTCGAGGCGCTCGGGCCCGACCGCACGCGCGCCATCTCCACGCGGATGGTGGACGTGCTGGCCACCCTCCACGCGGTCGAGCCGGGCGCCGTCGGCCTCACCGGCTTCGGCCGTCCCGGCGGGTTCCTCAGGCGTCAGGTCTCGCGCTGGAAGCGCCAGCTCGACGCGTCGTACAGCCGCGAGCTGCCGGCGGCGGACCGGCTGCACGCGGCGCTGGCGGATCGTGTGCCGGCGGAGTCGGCCGCTGCGATCGTCCACGGTGACTACCGCCTCGACAACCTGCTGATCGACGAGCACGACCGCCCGGCCGCCGTGATCGACTGGGAGATGGCCACCCTGGGCGATCCGCTGACGGACCTCGCCCTGCTCGTCACCTACCAGCGGCTCGGTGAGCTGTCCCCCGACAACGCCGTGGTCAACGCCACGACGGCGCCGGGCTTCCTGTCCGAGACCGAGATGGTCGAGCGGTACGTCGCCCACACCGGTGGAGACCTGCCCCGATTCGGGTTCTACCTCGGGTTGGCCGCCTACAAGCTCGCCGGGATCCTCGAGGGCATCCACTTCCGGCACCTCCGGGGGCAGACCGTGGGCGCCGGTTTCGACCGTATCGGCGAGGTGGTCGAGCCGCTGCTCGAGCACGGCCTCGGCTCGTTGAAGGAGGACCACTGATGGACTTCGCGTTCGACCCACGGACAGAGGAGCTCCGGGAGAACCTGCTGGAGTTCCTGGACGAGCACGTCATCCCGGCCGAGCCGGTCTTCCGGCAGGAACTGCGACGGCTTCGGAACCGGTGGGCCTGGGACTCCGTTCCGATCCTCGCGACGCTCCGTGCCGAGGCGCGGCGGCGCGGGCTCTGGAACGCCTTCCTGCCCGGCGAGCACGGGGCAGGACTGAGCAACCTGCAGTACGCGCCACTCGCGGAGCTCACGGGCCGGAGCATCCACCTGGCGCCGGCGGCGCTCAACTGCGCGGCGCCGGACACCGGCAACATGGAGGTGCTCACGCTCTTCGGCACCGAGCAGCAGAAGAAGCGGTGGCTCCGGCCGCTGCTCGAGGGCGAGATCCGCTCCTCGTTCGCGATGACGGAGCCGGACGTGGCCTCGTCGGACGCCACCAACATCGCGACCCGGATCGAGCGCGACTCCGACGAGTACGTCATCAACGGCCGCAAGTGGTGGATCACCGGCGCGATGAACCCGAACGCCCAGATCTTCATCGTGATGGGCCAGACCGACCCGTCGGCCGAGCGGCACCGCCGGCAGTCCATGATCCTCGTGCCGCGCGACACCCCGGGCGTGGAGGTCGGCCGCGGCCTGGAGGTCCTCGGGTACGACGACCACGAGCACGGTGGCCACGCCGAGATCACGTTCACCGACGTACGGGTCCCGGCCGGCAACCTGATCGGCGCCGAGGGGAGCGGCTTCGCCATCGCGCAGGCGCGGCTCGGCCCGGGCCGCATCCACCACTGCATGCGCTCCATCGGCCTGGCGGAGCGGGCCATCGAACTCATGTGCGCGCGGGCCTCCGAGCGCGTCGCGTTCGGCAAGCCGCTGTCGGAACAAGGTGTGATCCGCGACTGGATCGCCGAATCGCGGGTCCGGGTCGAGCAGCTGCGGCTGCTCACCCTCAAGACGGCGTGGTTGATGGACACCGTCGGCAACAAGGGCGCCCACACCGAGATCCAGGCGATCAAGATCGCCACGCCGGCGACCGTGCAGTGGATCCTCGACAAGGCGATCCAGGTGCACGGCGCCGGCGGACTGTCGCAGGACTTCCCGCTCGCCAGCGCGTACGCGGGCATCCGCACGCTGCGTTTCGCCGACGGGCCGGACGAGGTGCACAAGGACGCCCTGGCGAGAAACGAGCTCCGTCGCCAGGCCGACCGGAGGACGACGAAACGATGAACGACGATCGCGGCCGGTGCCGGACCTCCCGTTCGGAGCACCCGGCCGGTCAGGGCGTCGGTACGGGAACCTCCGCGTATAGCTCGAGATGCCGCTTCGCGCTCGCCGTCCAGGTATATCCGTCCACCAGTGCCAGGCCCGCGGTCCGCAGCCGGTCACGCAGGGCGTGGTCGTCCAGGGCACGTGACAGGGCGTCCGCCAGCGCGTCGGCGTCGCCGACGGGGACCAGCAGGGCGTCGCGACCGGGCACCAGCCACTCGCGGAACACCGGGAGATCGCTGGTGACCACGGGAACGCCGGCCGCCATCGCCTCCAGCGCGGCCAGGCCGAACCCCTCCTTCACCGACGGGAACGCCAGCACGTCGGCCGCCGCGTACCATGCGGCCATCTCCTCCTCGGGCACGGTGCCGAGTTCGACGACGTCCCTGCCCAGGGTCAGGCCGAGGGGGCCGAGGCTCGCCAGGACCCTTTCCCTATAGGCCCGATGGTCCTGGAAGGAGTGGCCGCCGAGCACCGCCAACACCGGCGGCGGGGTGCGTCTCCCGACCAGTCTGGACAGGGCCGCCACCAGGGTGTCCGATCCCTTGCGCGGCTCGATCCCGCCGACGGCCAGCAGCATCGGGCGGTCGCTCGCGCCGACCCTGGCGCGCAGCCGCGCCACCAGGTCCGGCGGGGCCTGGCGGTATCGGAGCGGGTCCACCCCGTTGGGGACGACGGCCGCGTGCACGCCGTAGTCCTCGCGCAGGATGTGCTGCCAGGTCGTGGTCACCACCAGGATCCGATCCGGTTCGAGGATGGCGCGGGCCTGGCAGTCCATCAGCGACTCGCTGTCGAAGTCGTCGACGTGGTGGACGGTGCGTACGACCCGGCAGGTCGTCCCGGCGTCTCTCACCCGCGCTGCCGCACGCGCCGAGATGCAGTCCTGGGTGTGCAGGATGGGGTGCGTGGGCGCGATGTCGGCCAGGGCGATCTCCAGCGCGTCGATGTTCGCCGCCACCTTCTCCTCGAGTCCCCCGCCGACGGTGGGGGCGGAGACGACGTGGGTGGGCGCGGCGACCGGCCGGAAGAAGCCCTTCTCGGGGTCTCCCAGGCCGACGATCATCACTTGTCGGCCCAGGGCGTGCAGCGCCTCGCCCAACGCGAGGGTGTGCGCGACTCCGCCACGGGGCTTCGTGCTGTAGGTGACCAGGGCGATGGGCGGCGGTCCGGGGTTCCCGGTCATCGGTTCAGCTCCGTGATCTCGGGGCGGCGGCTCGCTATCGCCGCCGCCGCGTAGGCGGCCCGGGCCGCTGTCTCGGTCACCAGGCAGCCGACCCGCTCGAGCGCGGCCCGCTGCTCGGCGTAGCCCTGTGGATCGGTGTCTGCGCCCAGAACGTAGGCGACCACCCGAGGTCCCCCTTCCGACATGATCTCCTTGAGGACCGGGGCGAGCCGTCCGGCCGGATCCTCGTGCGCGCCGTAACCGAGCACGACGTCGAGCAGCACCACCGCGACCTCCGGATCGCGGGCCTCGTCGAGCATGAGCTCCAGACGTAGGCCGGGGTCGATCATCGGGTGCGGCCGGCCGACGGTGTACTCCTCCGCGCCGAGATCGAGCAGCACGTGCGCGCCCGGAGGGGCCGGGAGCGCCTGCTCGCTCCGGAGCGGCTCGTTGGAGTACACGTTTCCGAGCAGCTCGCCGATGATCAGCTGTGCCTCGTAGCACAGCGTTCCGCCGGAGTAGTATCCGCGGATGACGCGCCGCCGGTCGTCCAGCGCGGCGATCCCGTCCACCACCTGTTCACGCACCCCCGCCGACGTCGCGGGCGGGGTGACGCCCACCAGCTTCGCCGCGGCGAGCGCACCGCTCTCCAGCGTCCGCGCCAGCCGGACGCCCGGAGGTGTCTCCAGCTCGTCCAGGCCGAGGAAGGTCGCCACGGCCGGCGTCGACGTGCACTGGCCCAGCACCTCGCGGGCGACCGCCTCGCTGGGCGGCTTGGAGACCAGGAGGATCGCCTCGGTCTCCGGGTCCTGGTCGAGGGCGCGCACCGCCGCCTTCGCCATCCGCCCGCCGATGTCCTCCGACAGGTCGCGGCCGCCGACGCCGATCACGTGCGAGACCCCGACGCCCCAGCGGTCGAGCAGCGCCGAGACCTCCTGGGCCCCGGTGCCGGCGGCGGCCACGACGCCGACCGGCCCGCGGCGTACGGCGTTGGCGAACCCCAGGCCGACACCCGAGATCACGGCGGTGCCTGCGCCGGGCCCCATGACCAGCAGGCCGAGCTCGTCCGCACGCCGCTTGAGCTCGGCCTCCTCCTCGATCGAGACGTTGTCGCTGAAGAGCAGGACGTGCAGTCCCGCGGAGAGCGCGTGGTGCGCCTCCACCGCCGCGTAGTCTCCCGGCACGGAGACGACCGCGACGGTGGCGTCGGGCATCTGCTCCACGGCCCGCTCCATGGACCGGGGCGGGGCGGCCGCGGTGTCCCCCTGCTCGTCGGACGCCTGTGCGTAGACGGCGTCCGCGCCGGAGCCGAGAGCGGCCTGTGCCGCGGTCTCGTCGCTCGCGCGTACGGCGAGCACGAGGTCGTTCGATCCCGCGGTCCCGATGACCTCCTCGCCGAACCCCTCGTCGGCGAGACTCTCGCGGCCCGAGGGGGTCGCCATGACCGCGCCGGCCCAGGAGACGCCCGCTTGCTCGGACATCACCGAGGTGGCCACGAGCAGGCGCAGCGAGTCGCAGTAGGTGTCGCGGACGACACGGGATCGGGCGACGTGCTTGGGTGTGCTCATGCGATGCTCTCGACTGGTTCGGGGATGATACGGGTACCGACGCCGGTCGTCGGGTCGAGCGCGTGGAGCATCAGCTCCGCTGAGGTGATGACGGCCGTTCCGCCGCTGTGCCGTACGAACTCCGACGCGGCGCGCACCTTCGGCCCCATGCTCCCGGCCGGGAACTGGCCCTCCGCCAGGTACTTCTCGGCGAGGGCGAGGGACATCTCGTGTACGACGCGGGCCCGCGGGGTCCCGTAGTCGACGGAGACCGCGTCGACCCCCGTCACCAGGATCATCGCCTTCGCCCCGACGTCCCTGGCGAGGCGGGCGGCCGCCCAGTCCTTGTCGATCACGGCGTCGACGCCCAGGTAGCGGCCGTTCTCGTGGGAGACCGCGACGCCGCCGCCTCCGGCCGCCAGGACGATCTTGTCGGCGGACAGCAGCGCCTCGACGGCGGACGACTCCAGCATCTCGACGGGAAGGGGCGAGGCGACCACCCGCCGATGGCCTCTTCCCGCGTCCTCCCGCATGGTCCATCCGCGTTCGGCGGTCAGGTCGAGCGCCTGATCCTCGGTGAAGAACGGGCCGATCGGCTTGGTCGGCGTCTCGAACGCCGGGTCCGTACGGTCCACGGTCATGTGCGAGATGACGGCGACGGCGGAACCGGCGCCCAGGACCGAGTCGATCGCACGTACCAGGACGCTGCCCAGCTGACCTTCGGACATGGCGTTGAGGATGTGCAACGGCTGGGGCGGGACGAGGTCGATCCCTCCCTCCTGCTGGATGGAGAGGTTGCCGACCTGAGGGCCGTTACCATGAACGACGACCACCCTCCATCCCGCCCGACACAAGCTCGCGATCCCGGCCGCCACCTGGGCGGCGTTGTCCTCGATCTGCTCGGAAGTGCCTTCCTGGTCCGCTCGGGTCAGGGCGTTCCCGCCGACCGCCACCACGGCGACATTGCTCACGAGCCGTCCTCACCTCAGTATCCGATACTAGATGACTCGTTTACGATAGTGAACCCAATGGAAGGAATTGGCAATGACCGAGCCTGATCCGAGACCCGCCGGGGATCTCCGGGCGGTCGCCGAGCAGCTCTCTCGCCTGTGGGTCGCGACCTCGGAGCGGGCATTCGCCGCCGCCCTCCACCAGCCGGACGTCTACGTACGGACGACCCGGCTGGTGAGCGCGATCACGCAGGAGCTCCGCCGGCGGGGGCAGGGCGTCGGCCCCCTGCTGGAGGCGTGGCAGGGGCGTCACGAGCTGGTGCGCGGCGTCGCCGACTCCGACGGAGCCCTGACCGTCGACGGCCTGGACGCGGAGGCGATCGCCGGCGCCGCGTTCGCGATGCGCTATCGGGAGGTCCTCGAAGAGATCACGCTCGACGACCGGCTGGCCGCGCTCGCGGCCGGGCCACGGGACGGCGGCTGGCTGGTGCTGGAGGAGTCCGGCCACGCCCCGGGGGATCCCTTCGTCCCCTACCGCCGGCTCGAGGCCGACCCCAGGACCGGGCGGGCGCTGCTGGTGACGACGCGGCCGGACGAGACGTTCACGTCCTGCGTTCACGTGGTCGAGCAGGGGGTCGTCGACCTGGAGACCGGACGGCTGACCGCGGACGCCGCCGGCGAACCCGGGAACGCCGCCCACGAGGTCGGCACCGCCGAGGAGCGGGAGGCGCTCGTCGAGCGGCTCAGGTGCTCGTCGACGGCCGATGCCGGCAGCTGACGGTCAGCGGAAACTGTTGCCACTCCCCCAATTCTTCCTATAGAAGTTGAAGATAAGTTTCCTATAGTGGACGGAAGGTCCCAGGGTCGCGCAGGGCTGTCCCCGCCCTGATCGGGCCCGGCAAGGAGCCATCTCATGACCGAGGCGAACCACCGAGTACTGGATGCGACAGAGCTGGCCGAGCTGATCGTCAAGCTGCAGAGCGTAGGGCTGCGGACGGACGTCTCGATCGGCGCGCGCAGCGGAGGCGCCGGCCCCGCCGATGCGGGAATGCTGTGGATCAACGGAGCACCCGCCACGGTCCCGACCACCGCCGACTACGTGAAGGAGTCGCCGTACACACTGCGGCAGGAGGACGACGGGTTCGGCATCTACGAGGGCTCGGTCCGCCTGGCGGACGCGTCGCCGGCGCCGCGCCCGAAGTACTACGACATGGAGACGGCGGACGGCGTTCCCTACTGGAAGATCGCCCTCATGCACCTCGACTCCCTGGCGAGCACGGTCCTGCAGACCTGTGCCTACTGGGGGAACTCCGACCAGTGCACCTTCTGCGGCATCGGCGTCTCCCTCGCCGGCGGGCGGACCATCGCCAAGAAGACGCCCGAGATGCTGGCGGAGGTGTCGGTGGCGGCGCGGGATCTCGACGGCGCCGTCGACGTGACGCTGACGACCGGCAGCACGGCCACCCCGGACCGGGGCGCGCTTTACGTGGGCAGGTGCGCCGAGGCCGTGAAGGAAGCGTCCGGCCTGCCGGTGCAGGTGCAGTTCGAGCCGCCCGCCGACCTCGACGTGATCAACCGCGTCCGCGACATGGGCGTTGACTCCGTCGGCATCCACGTGGAGACCTTCGACGCCCGGGTGCTCGCGAAGATCGCGCCGGGCAAGGCGCGGTGGGGCATCGAGCGCTACTTCGCCGCGTGGGAACGCGCCGTGCAGGTCTTCGGCGCCGGACAGGTGTCCACGTACGTCATCCTCGGCATGGGCGAGGACCCCGAGATCACGGTCGAGATGTGCAAGCGCGCGGTCGACCTTGGCGTCTACCCGTTCATCGTCCCGCTGCGTCCGGTCCCCGGCAGCCTGATGGAGGACGCCCTGCCGCCGTCCCCCGAATACGTCGAGAAGATCTACCGGCGGGTCGTCCCGCACATGTTGCGACGGGGGCTCACCGCCGCCGGGACCAAGGCGGGCTGCGCACGGTGTCAGGCATGTTCCGGCATGGCGGCGCTCGAACGCGCCGGTTCGGGTTCGACGAAGGGTCTGGCCGATGGCCGTCCGGTTCTCCCGCTCGTCGTCTGAGCTGAGCGAGCCGACCCTCGTCTGTCGTACGGCGGCCTCGCCGGACGAGTTCGCCGAGTACGCGAAGATCCGGCACGCGGTCTTCGTCGAGGAGCAGGGCCTGTTCGAGCGGACCGACCAGGACGAGTTCGACCACGATCCGGCCACCCGTCATGTGGTCGGATATCTGGACGGCCGTCCGGTCGGGACCGTACGGCTCTACCCGCTGCCCCCGTCCGACGAGGGCGAGGCGCTGTGGAAGGGAGATCGGCTGGCGGTCCTGTCGCGGTACCGGCACCTGATGCTGGGCGGGCCCCTGGTCCGGCACGCGGTGGCGACCGCCGCCGCGGCCGGCGGCAGCCGCATGATCGCCTTCGTTCAGCTCGCCAACGTGACCTTCTTCCGCCGGCTCGGCTGGTCGGCCGTGGGCGAGCCGGTTCCCTATGTGGGCGTGCCTCACCAGCGGATGAGCATCGACCTCACGCGATGATCTCTCACGGCAGGCAGGCACTCACCGCCTCAACGGTCGAGCCGGGTGACCGACTCCCGCTCGAGGTCGAAGACGACGACGGAGCCGGAGGCGTCGGCGACGCGCACCTTCCCGGTGTCGTCCAGCGTGCCGATCCGCCGCGCCGTGAGGCCCCGGGAGGTGAACGCCTCAACGCACTCCGCCTCCTTCTCCGGCGGCGTCGCGAGCAGGAAGGCGAAGCAGGGGAAGCAGGACAGCCAGTCGCCGATCGGCACCCCTGCGGGCACCGGCAGCACGTCGAGGTCCACCTCGACGCCGAGCCGGCGTGCCTCCAGGAGCATGGCCAGCGAGCCGATCATCCCGGCCATGCTGACGTCCTTGGCGGCCACGGCGGCGCCCTGCTCCGCCACGGCGGCGAGGGTGCGTACGTCGCCGGCGAGGCGCTCGCCCCGCTCGTCGAACGACGGGAAGAACGGGAAGTCCGTCCGCATCCTGCCGTCGAGGCAGCAGGCGAGGATCAGCGCCTGGCCGGGCGCGGCGTGGGTGGCCGACAGCACGGACTCGGCGACGCCGAGCCCGAACGCCGACAGGCTGGGCGGGCCGTCGGTCTCGGTGGTGTGCCCGCCGACGATCGGCACGCCGTACACCTCGCCGGCCCACTTCAGGCCCTCCAGGATGCCCTTGACGACGTCGCGTGGTCCGGTCACCGTGTCGACGATCGCGAGCGGCCGGGCGCCCATGGCGGCGAGGTCGTTCACGTTCGCGAGGACGGCCGCGACGCCCGCGCCGTACGGATCCCGCTCCACGAAGGCGGGCAGCATCGCCTCGCCTCCGACGATCAGGTCGCGTCCCCGATCGTGTACGACGGCGCCGTCGTCACCGGGACCGGCCCACCAGTCCCCGCCGCCGAACACCTCGGCGACCACGCCGATGGAGCTCTTGGCCACGACACCCGGGAGGGACCGCAGCCGGTGTGCCAGTTCTTCAAGATCGTGGATGTCGCCGATGGGCAAGATGAGTTCTCTTCCGTGCGATGCGTATCGGTGAAAGCCGCCGACGGCGTCATCCTAGCCAGTGAGGAAGCCGCTCCCGTGACAGGACAATCCAGCCGAAACCACACCTCCGTCCGGGTCCTGAACCCGGCGGAGCCCGACTTCCTCGTGCTCCCGCAGCGCACGAGGAAGCCTCGCCGGTGCGGCATCTCCCACGTTCTGGACAACGGCATGTCGGTGTCCGAGGTCGAGCGGCGGCTGCAGGCCGCCGCCGCGAACATCGACGTGTGGAAGTTCGGCTGGGGGACGGCCTACGTCGACCCGTCGCTCCGGGAGAAGCTCGAACTGCTGGCCGCGCACCAGGTGCTGGCCTGCACCGGGGGAACGCTGCTGGAGATCTCCTGGCGGCAGGGCGTGCTGGACAGGTTCATGGACTGGGCCGAGGCCGTGGGCTTCCCGTGCGTCGAGGTGTCCTGCGGCTCTGTGGAGATGCCCCGCGCCGACAAGGACAAGATCATCGATGCCGCGGCCGCCCGATTCCTGGTCCTGTCCGAGGTCGGGCTCAAGGATCCCCGGGCGACCCCGTCGGCCGCGCAGTGGGCGGCCGACGCGCGGGCCGACGTCGAAGCGGGCGCCACCTGGGTGCTGACCGAGGGGCGGGAGAGCGGCACAGTCGGCCTGTTCGACGCCGAGGGCGAGGTGCGCGCCGACATCGCGGACGCCGTCGTGGCGGCCGTCGGCCTGGAGGCCACGCTGTTCGAGGCCCCCCGCAGAGCCCAGCAGGCGTGGCTGATCCGGCGTTACGGCGCCGACGTCAACCTCGGCAACATCCAGCCGGCCGAGGCGATGGCCGTCGAGACGCTCCGGCTGGGGCTGCGTTCCGACACCATCGGCGCGGTTCCCACGCACTCCCGGTCGCGCACAGGAGTTGAGACACCATGATCCCCCACCAGTACCGGACCGTGGCGTTCACCGACGTCGCGGTCGATCTCGACGGCGACTCCCTGCGCACGCTCTTCCTCAGCCGGCAGATCTACCGCAGGACGCGCTTCGTCGTGGCCAGGAACCGGGACGCGTACGCCGTGGTCGAGCTGACCCCCGCCCGGGGGGACGGCGGCGCCGGCACCGGGCTGTTCATCGACGTCGGCGACGTACGCGTGCTGGCCGGTCCGGACGAGACGGTGTTCGTCGACCGGCCCGACATCGACACCGCCGTCCCCAGCCAGTTGCTCCGCGCGGCCCGCGACATCCCGGACGCGCCCCGCTGCGTGATCGTGCGCGGGCGCTACGAGCACGTCAACTTCATCCTGGATCCCACGCCGCGCCGGGTGCACGTGCTCGACGTCGCGCCCCCGTGGCCGGCCAAGCTGTACGACCAGGTCCGGCGCGTCGTCGACACCGCCGAGGAGCTTCCCGCGACCGAGTGCGTGCCACAGGTCGTCGACCTGGAGAAGATCGCGGCCGCCGAACCGGCCGAGCACTACCTGCTGCCCTGCCGCGGAGGCGGCATGTCGGTCCCCGGTGCGGAGATCTCCTATCTGGACGAGGTGCCGCCCCAGGCGGACTGGGTCCTGCTCGGCTGCGCCCGCTCCCGTGCGATCCACGACCACTTCTATCCGGACAAGGCGGGTGACGTACGCCAGATCGACATCTGTCCGGCCGCCCTGGCGGCCGAGCTGCCGCTTCCCCCCGGCGAGGCCCGGCTCACCAAGTGCTGTCTGCTCGAGGAGAGCGTGGAGACGCGCGGCGACACCGTCGTGGTCCCCTGGGGGGCGTCGTTCTCGCTGGTGGCGGAGGGGCTCGCCGCCGCGTCCGAGCTGGCTGGAAGGCTGGGCGGATCAGACGGATCGGACAGGGAGCGGAACGGGGAGATGACGTGACCGCACGCATCGCTGACTCATCGGGCTACGCACATCTGTGGGGCACGGACGAGCTGCGGCAGATCTTCGAGGAGCGGGCCCGGCTGCAGGCGTGGCTCGACGTCCTCGCCGCGCTGGCCAGGGCGCAGGCGGCGGAGGGGATCATCCCGGCGGAAGCCGCCGCGATCATCACCGATGAGCTGCGCGTCGACCGGCTCGACCTGGACCGGATCGCGCTGGACACCAGGCAGACCGGGCACTCGACCCTGGGCCTGATCCACGAGCTGCGCCGCGTGCTGCCGGAGGCCGCGCGGGAGCACGTGTACGTCAGGGCGACCGTACAGGACCTCACCGACACCTGGACCTCGCTGGCGATCCGCGCCGTCGGCGCCATCGCCTGGCGTGATCTGCGCCGCATCGAGAAGGCGCTCGTCGATCTGGCGGCCGAGCATCGCGAGACGCCGATCGCGGGCCGAACCCATGGCCAGCCAGGGGCGCCAGCGACGTTCGGCTGGAAGGCGGCGTCCTGGGCCGACGAGATCAGACGGCATCTCGACCGGTTACGCGAGGGCGCGCCGCGCTGGCTCGTCGCGCAGCTCGGCGACGGCATCGGCACCCTTGTCGCGTACGGCGACCGCGGACTCGCCGTACGCGCCAGGTTCGCCGCCGAGCTGGGGCTGGCCGATCCCGTCATCTCGTGGTTGAGCGCACGCGACAGGATCGCGGAGTTCGGCGGCGTGCTCGCCCTGATCACCGGCACCCTCGCCCGGATCGGCGAGGAGGTGTACGAGCTCCAGCGCCCGGAGATCGGGGAGCTCGGCGAGCCGCGACCGGCCGGGGTGGTCGGCAGCATCACCATGCACCACAAACGCAATCCCGAGGGCAGCGAGCACCTGAGCACGCTCGCCCGCCTGGTCCGCGCGAACGCCGGCGTTCTCCTGGAGTCGGTCGTCAGCCAGCACGAGCGCGACGGGCGGGCCTGGAAGGCGGAGTGGATCGCCCTGCCGGAGATCTGCCTGCTGACGGGCAAGGCCCTCGCGCTCGGCGTCGAGCTGGTCGAGGGGCTGGAGGTCAACGCCGACCGGATGGCCGCCAACGTGCGCGCCTACCTCGGTGACACGCAGAACCCGTCGGATCCCGGTTCCGCCGCCCGAATGGTGGACCTGGTCGTGGCCCGGGCCCGGCGCGCCGCCGCCGAGGAGCCGCCTTCATGGCCGTGACACCGGATCACCGGGGGATCGCCCCCGTCCGTGCCGGCCTGGCCGTACTGCCCACCCCCCTCCAGGAGGCGCCGCGGCTGGCGGAGGCGCTCGGCGTCAGCGGCCCCCTGCTGCTGAAACGCGACGACCTGACCGGCTTCGCGGTCGCGGGCAACAAGGCACGCCAGCTGGAGATGCTCGTCGCCGACGCGTCCGCTTCCGGCGCCGACGTCCTGGTGACCGGGGGGACGCCCGGTTCGAACTTCTGCCAGGCCGCGGTCGCGGCCGCCGCCTGGGCGGGCATGCGGTGCGTGCTCGTCTACGCCGGCTCGCCCCCACCGGCCAGGCACCCCAACCACGCCGCCGCCGTCCACTGGGGGGCCGACGTCCGATGGACGTACGACGCCGACCGCGGCTCGGTGGACGCCGCGATCGAGGCGACGGCGGCCGAGCTGACCCGGGAGGGGCTGCAGCCCTACGCGGTGCCGCGCGGCGGCGCCACACCCGTCGGATCCGCCGGGTTCCACCTGGCCGCGCTCGAACTCGGCGCCCAGCTCCGCGACAGGTTCGACGGGTCGGCCACGGTCGTGGTCGGCGCCGGCTCCGGAGGGACGCTGGCGGGTCTCGTCTCCGGGGCGGTGGCGCTCGGGCGGCGGCTGCGGATGCGCGGAGCGGCGGTCAGCCGGCCGCCGGAGGAGACCGCCGGGCGCGTCCTCAAGCTCGGCCGGGAGTGCGCCCTGCTGATGGGCACCGAGCCGCCGCGGGAGGCGGACGTCGTCGTGTACGACGCCCGCGGCCCCGGCCACGGGCACCCGTCCGAGGAGGGCGAGCGCGCCGCCCGGCTCGCCCTGCGCGCCTCGGGGATCGTCCTCGATCCGGTGTACTCGGCGAAGGCGCTGGGCGCGCTCGCGCGGATCCTCGGGGATCGGCGCGCCGACCCCGGCCACACGACAGTCTTCTGGCATACCGGCGGCCTGCTCGACGCGGTCGCGGGATGGAGTCACGATGATCGATGACGGACTGCCGTCCGTTCCCTCCGCACACCACCGGAGCGGACCCGACCGGCTGGGGCCGCCCATGGGCGGCCCGGCCCGAGAACTGATCGACAGCGGGTTCGCGCTCGAGAACGCCGACGCGCCGCTGCTGCACGCCGGCCTCAACCTCGCCGACATCGCGCACGTCATCGACCTGCACGAGCGCCGGGTGATCCCCCGGCCTGCGGCGGGCCGCCTCATGGAGGTGCTGCTCAAGGCGGTGCGCACCTCCCCCGAGGACTTCCCGTACGACCCGGCGTACGGCGAGCCGTACAACTCGCGGGAGCGCCACTTCACCGAGCAGATCGGGGACGACGCGGGGTGGCTGCACGCCGGGCGGCCCCGGCGGGAGGCCGTGCGCATCGCACTCCGCCTCCACGTGCGCGCCGTCCTCGAGGACCTGGTCGAGGACGCGGCCGAGCTCGCCCACGCCATCGCCGTGGTGGCCGGACGGCACAGCAGGACCTGGCTGCCCGACCAGACCTACCTCCAGCACGCGCAGCCCTCCACGTTCGGCCACTACCTGGTGAGCTTCGCCTATCCGATCCTGCGGGACGCGGAACGGCTCATGGACGCGTTCGACTGGGTCAACACGAGCCCGGGCGGCGCGGGCTGCGTCAACGGGAGCCGCCTGCTGGCCGACCGGAGCCGGGTCGCCGACCTGATGGGCTTCGACGGCTTCATCGAGCACACCCGCGACGCCATGTGGCAGATCGACGGTCTCATCGCGACGCTCTCGCACGCCTCCAGCCTGCTCACCACCCAGAGCAAGCTGGCCGAGGACCTGGAGATCTGGGCGAGCAACGAGTTCGACTATGTCACCATCGCCGACGGGTACAGCCGCTCCAGCGTGCTCATGCCGCAGAAGCGCAACCCCTACGCGCTGTCGATCATCCGCGGCGCCGCCGGCACCATGATCGGCCGGCTCACCGGGTTCCTCGCGGTCAGCAAGAGCCCGTCCGCCCGGAGCGACAACCTGATCTACGCGTACGGCGAGATCCCGCGCGCGCTGGACCTGGCCGGCCGGACGACCCGGCTGACCGGCGGGGTCATCCGCAGCCTTACGGTCAACGCCGACAAGATGTGGGCCGCCCTGGAGTCCGGGTTCAGCCAGGCGACGGACCTCGCGGAGTTCGTCATGCAGACCTGCCAGGTGGACTACCGGACCGCGTACCAGGTGATCGGCATCGCCGTACGCGAAGCGAGCCGGGAGGGGCTGCGCGGCATCGACCTCGACGGGACGCGGCTGGAGGCGGCGGCCAGGCGGTACGCGGGGATCTCCCTGGGGCTGGAGGGCCGCGACCTCAGCGAGATCCTCGATCCCCGGCGCATCGTCGAGACGCGGACGCTGAGCGGCGGGGCCGCGCCGCCCGTGGTCGAGGAGATGGCGGCGGACTGCGCCGCGAAAGCGGAATCGCTCCGGGACCGCGCGAAGGCACGGCGGGAGTCGTTCGAACGGGCCGAGGCCGCGCTCGTGGCCGAAGCGGAGAAGTTCGTCACCGATGTCACCGAGGCCACCCCAGTCACGGAAGTCACCGAGTCGCCGAGGTAAGTCCTCGTCGAAGCCCTCGAAAGGGAGAATGATGCCGACAGCTGAGATCGCCACTCCGATCCGCCTTCCCGGGGAGGTCAACGTCGTCAACGTCGGCCTGCCGCTGTTCGCCGAGGCGATCAGGCAGCAGGGACGCCCGGTCGTACAGCTCGACTGGCGCATCCCCGGCAGCGGTGACCGCACCGTGGTAGCCGCGCTCCGGCGCCTGTACGGCCCGCACGCGCGCACGATCGACGCGGCCAACGAGGAGGTCTTCCGGCGGCTGGACCGCGGCGCACCCCAACTCGTCGCCGTACGGACCGCCGCCGACGTGATCCCGGTGCTCGCCGACGGCAGGGTGCTGCTGCACTGCGGGCCGCGGATCGCGATCGAGCGCGTCACAGATCCGCTGCGCCGCTCGATGCGCGCCGTCGTCTGCGCCGAGGGCTGGGCGCGAACGCCGGAGGAGGCGGACGTCCTGCTCCGGGACGGCACGGTCCGGCTGGAGCCGGCCAACGAGCACGGCACGGTGGTGCCGATGGCCACGTCGATGGGGCCGAGCACGCCCGTCTGGGAGGTCGAGCTCGCCGAGGCGGGCATCCGGGCCTACGCTCCGATCGGGCAGGGCTCGGGGGACGTCGCGTGGTTCGGCCGGGACACGCCGGGTGCGATCGAACGGCTGGTGCTCCTGCAGGAGGCGGCCGGTCCGGTGCTGGCCGCCGCCGTTCGGGAGCATGGGCCGGTCGACGTGCTGTCCCTGGCCGCTCAGGCGGTCGCGATGGGAGACGACGTCCACGTACGGACCCAGGCCGCGACCAACCTGCTGCTGCGCAGCCTGCTGCCCGCGCTGGTGGCGGGCGACCATCCGCGCCGGATCGAGGTGGCGACCTTCCTGTCCGCCAACTATCTGCTGTTCCTGAGCCTGGGAATGGCCGCCGCCCGGGCCCTGACCACATGGGCCGCCCAGGTGGAGAACAGCTCGATCGTGATCGGGATGGCGCGAAACGGCACCGACTTCGCCGCCTGGCTCGCCGGCCCCTCCGCCGAATGGTTCCACGCCCCCGCGCCGATGGTGGGGCGGGCGCTCTACCACCCCGGACGCAACGAGGCCGACGCCTCCCCTGATGTGGGAGACAGCGCGGTGCTGGAGCTGGTCGGGCTCGGGGGCGCGGTCGCGGCCGGGTCGCCGGCGGTGGCGCAGTTCGTCGGCGGCACGATGGCGAACGCCGCCGAGTTGACCGAGGAACTGAACGAGGTGTGCGTCGGCAACTCCAGCCGCTTCATGATCCCTTACTGGGGGATGAAGGGGTCGCCGGTGGGCGTGGACGTACGCAAGGTCGTCGAGCTGGGCATCACCCCGAAGGTGACGACCGGCATCCTGCACAACTCCGACGGCAGCGGCCAGGTGGGCGCCGGGGTGGCCGAGGCGCCCATCGAGGTGTTCGTCCAGACGCTGCTGGCGCTGGACGCGAAGCTCTCCGACGAGGCCTGAGTCGTAAGGCCTGAACCGTAGGACGTGAGCGATGACGCGGGGGCCGGTGGACCGGACGGGTCCGCCGGCCCCCGCGCGTACATGCCGGGTGTTCCCTCAGCCGTCGGCGTCGGCCGTGCTCACCTCGATCCGCGGTGAGCGGGCCAGCGTGTTGGAGACGTAGCAGACCCGGGAGGCCGGCTCGAGCAGCGGCCGCAGCCGCTCCGCCGGGAGGCTGGAGCTCACCCGCAGCCGGATCCCGCTGAAGCTCGGGCCGTCGTACTCCCCGATCGCGGAGACCGACAGATCCGTCATCTCCACGCCGCGCTTGCGCGCACACCAGGCCAGCGCCAGCGCGTAGCAGGACGCGAGGGACCCCAGGAGGTATTCGGTCGGCATGGGACCGGTGAACGTTCCGCCGACGCTTTCTGGCTCGTCGACCTCGAACGAGAACGGCCCGGCCGTGACGGTCGCCCGCCAGCCGCCCTGCCAGTGCGCGACGACCTCGTTCGATTCTCCCGACCTCGCCACAATCCCACCCCTTCCGTGTTCCGGCCCGTCGGCGAAGACACCACGAGTCCCAGGCGGAGCTCCGCCTGGGACTCATGGCACGGCCCGATCAGCCGTAGAGCCGCTCGAAGTTGCCGTGGAAGACCGACTCGGTCAGCTCACCGCCGCCCGTGGCGTCGACCATGCGGGCGTACTCACCGGCGAACTCGCCCCACGGCTGGTCGGAGGCGAACAGCACGCGATCGCCGCCGATGCCGCGACGGTCGATCTCCCGGGCGAGCCACTGCGGCGCGAAGCCCACCGACCAGGTCAGGTCGGTGTAGACCTTCTTGCCGGACTCGATCCAGTCGAAGAACCGCTTGCCGATGAGCTTGATGTGGCCGCTCACCCCGCCACCGAAGTGGACGAGGTGGATCGGCGTCTCATCCGCGTAGCGCTCCACGAGCAGGCCGACCTTGTCGATGTCCGATGCGGCACCCGGTGAGGTGTGCACGTGGACGACGAGGTTGTTGGCCTTGGCGACGGCGAACACCTTGTCGAGCCGGGCCAGACACTCCGGATCCTCGGCCGAGCCGCCGAGCAGGAAGCTGATCTTGAGTGCCTTCACCCCGCTCTCCGAGGCGAGCGACAGCGCCTTGTCGGTGAGCTCGGCGTCCTGTGGTCGAGGCGAGGCCCACAGCGCGGCGCTGAGGCGATCACTCCGGCCGACCGCTTCGAGGACGAGCTCGTTGAGTGCGAACGAGTGGCTCGGGTCGGGGACCCCGTAGTTGGGGATCACCAGGGCTCGCTCGGTGCCCTCCCGGTCCATGTCGGCGATCAGCTCGTCGACCGTGGCGCGTGCGTTCACATCGGGGTTGACCGGCGGCCCGCCGTAGAAGGGGAACGCCGGCAGCACGCCGATGTGACGGTGCGCGTCGATGTGACGTGACGGTGCCTTTGCCATCTACATCGTCCAGGTGTTGAGCTGGAAGTGACGCTCCCGCCACGCCGTCAGGGCGGCGTCGAGCACGTCCAGCGGGTTGAACGCCTTGACGCCCGGGATCAGGTCGTCCTCGCGCATGCCGTACAGCGCGCCCATCGCGAAGCGGCAGGCGTAGATCGTGGCGCCCTCCTCGAGGAGGATCTTGATCTGCCTGTTGACCGCGAGGTTGCCGGGGAAGCCCTCGGTGCCGACCGCGGGATAGCCGCGGCCGGCGGCGGCCAGCAGCACCGCGGGCCCGTAGAGGACGATCGTCAGCTTGAACCCCTTGCGCTGGAGGCGCGTGGAGGTCATCAGGTTGACGAGGGAGACCGATCCCTCGAACGGCACCGAGTGGATGAAGACCGTCGCCTTCTCACCCTCGTTGGCCCTGATGTCCTCGAATACCTTCTCGCTCGTGTCCCACAGGACATCCCCGTCCTGGGGGGTGGCGACGGTCACGGTCTTGGTGGACATGTCACTCCTTTGTGATGTTGTTGGCGGGGAGAGAAGACGGATCCCAGGTCAGACCGCGGGACCCTTGGAGGGTGGCTGGGGAGTCCAGGACTGCCGATGGCTGCCCGGCATGCGCGCGATGATCGCGTTGCGCAGTTTCAGGGGCAGCCGGTGGAAGATCGGGACGTAGACCCGGCGCCAGAAGATCTCGGCTCCGCGCGGCGGGTGGGGACGCCGGGCACCGTGCCGGGCGCCCACCTTGTCCTGCGCGTCGATCATGAGGTGATACTCCGAGCGGGAGCGAACCCAGCGCGTCAGGCCCATGTCAGCTCCTCACCTTCGTGAGCGCGTTCTGGGCCGCGAGCGCGATCGGCTCGTTGAGCGCGCCGATCGGCGGGCTGTAGACGTTCTCCATGGTCGCCAGGTCGTTGATCGTGATCCCGGTGCGTACGGCCATGGCCAGGAAGTCGGCGCGTTCCTTGATGCCCTCGCCGCCGACGAGTTGGGCTCCGATGAGCCGGAGGTGCTCGGGCTCGGCGAGAAGCTTGACCTTGACCGGCTTCACGTCGGGGTAGTAGCGCGCCCGGGAGATGCCCTGCGCCATGCCCGTGATGAACGGGAGGCCGAGAGCGGTGGCCAGCGTCTCACTGAAGGACACCCCTCCGATCATCCACTTGCCGGCGACCATGCCCCAGGGGACGTACACGGCCTGGTACTCCCGGGAACCGCCGGCCGCGTTGGTGCCGGCGACCTTGCCCTGGGCGTAGGCGTGGCTGCCGGACAGCCCCTGGATCGGGACGTTGGAGACGCCGTGCGGGATCTCGGTGCAGTCGCCCGCCGCGTACACACCGGGGGCGGAGGTGCGCATCCGCCCATCGACGATGAGGCCGCCGCTCATGCCGGTCTTGATGCCGGCCGCGACGGCGACCGCGGTGTTGGGCTCCTTCTTCGTCGCCACCACGGCCAGGTCTGCCGGGATGTCCCCCTCCGAAGTGGTGACCTTGGTGAGCTTGCCGCCCTTCCCGACGAATCCGGTGACCTTGGTCTTGAAGTGCAGCTTGGCGCCCATCTCGACCCAGGACTCCTCGACCGGCTGCATGATGTCGGGATCGGTGGCCATGGACATGGCCCACGGCGCGGGGTCGACCAGATGGGTCTCGATGCCGCGATGCGCCAGCGCGGTGACCATCTCGGTGCCCAGCGGCGTCGCCTCGTCGACGACCGCGGTCTTGACCGTGTCCAGGACCTTGTCCCACTCCATGGCCTGGCGGATGTTCTTCACGTAGTAGATGCCGCCGAGGTCGCCCCCGGGCACCCCCGGGTCGGCGTAGTTGAACCCGGTCGCGAGCACCAGCGAGTCGTAGCGCTCGACGGTCCCGTCGGACGCGGTCACCGTCTTGGCCTTCACGTCGATGGAGGTGACGGCCGTCTCGTAGCGGATGTCGATGCCCTGGTCGACATAGTGCTGCTTGGTCGCCATGAAGAGAGACTCGAAGCTGGCGATCTCCTGGCCGTGGACGTAGGGGATCCCACAGGGGCTGTACGAGGTGTCCTCATACTCGGTGAAGACGATGACCTCGGCGTTGGGGTCGGTACCTTTCGCGGCGCCGGCCGCGCCCATACCTGCTGCTCCGCCACCTACGACTACGATTCGCCTGGGCATCTGACTTCGATTCTCCTCGGGGAGGCCTCGATCGCATTGAGCATGCGCAAATTTCCGTTTACCATACTTGACGTACCTGCTCGGCGGCGTCAAGGTATCGATGGGTGCTTGTTACGGAGTGCGAACCTCGGCACATCTAGCGGAGGCGCGAAGTGAAGGTACGGGTGGCCGAGGTCGTCTCCGGCATAGGCCCGAAAATCAAGGCGCTTCGCAAGGAGAAGGGCTACTCGCTCCAGTCGCTCGCGGAGCGCGCCGACGTGTCCGCCGCCGCGATCCACAAGATCGAGCAGGCCGACATGGTGCCGACGATCACGACGCTCCTCAAGATCGCGGCAGCGCTCGGCCGGCCCGTTTCGTACTTCGTGGAAGAGGAGGACGACGACGAGTACCCGACGGTCTTCACTCCCGCGGGCAGAGGCCGTCCGATCTACACCTCGCACGCGGGGATCGACCTCAGCGGGATCAGCGGCCCCTACGGCGAGTTCCTGGTCGCCGCGGCCGTGGCGACGGTGATCCCCGGGGCCAGCAGCGGCGCCAAACCGATGCAGCACCCCGGCGAGGAACTCGTCTACCTGGTGTCAGGCCAACTGGAGTTCGGGGTCAGCGGGGTGCTGCACGTGCTGAATCCTGGTGACGCCCTCCACTTCCGCACGCATCAGCCGCACTTCTGGCACAACACCGGAGAGGAGGACGCGGTGGCGATCTGGATGGCTCTACGCCCCCAGCAGTGAGCCCTCCCCTCGGCGGCGGTGGTCATCAGACGGATGGGTGATCCGGGTGATCTAGATGATCACTTCTTGACGCACGGAGCACCGTTGAGCGTGAACTTCGCCGGTGCCGCGTTCGTGCCGCTGTAGTCGGCCAGGAAGCCCAGGTCGACCGTACCTCCGTTCGCGCGGATCGTACGGTTCCAGTCGGCGTTCTTCACGGTGACCTGTGTGCCGGACTGGATGACCGTGCCGTTCCACAGGGTGCTGATCTTCTGGTCGCCCGAGAAGGAGAATTCGAGGGTCCAGCCGTTGATCGGCGTGACTCCGCCGTTCGCGATGGTGACACTCGCGACGAACCCGCTTCCCCAGTCGTTGGTCCGATAGGCGACCGAGCACCCACCGGGGGTCGGCGACGGACTCGGACTCGGTGACGGACTCGGCGACGGGCTGGGGGAAGGACTCGGGCTCGGGCTGGGCGATGGGCTGGGCGATGGGCTGGGCGACGGCGACGGGGACGGTGAAGGGTCGGAGCCGCCGTGCTTGAAGTCGCCGAGTTCATCGCGGGTGATGACGTGCGGGTCGTCGTAGAACTTCCGCAGGAACTCCAGGGAGTTGCTGTCCCCGTCCTGCGGAGAGCCGTCCCAGGGGACGACGTAACTCCAGTCCGCGTGGTAGGCCCGCATCAGCTCGGGGTCCGGCAGGGTCCCGACCTCGCTCAGCGTCACGAGCTTCCGGTCACCGCCGAGCGCCACCAGCTTCTCGTACTGCGTGCTCACCGGGCCGTGGTCGCCCTTGGGCGGGTAGGAGTCATAGCCGAGGACGTCCACGACGTCGTCACCCGGATACCAGTCCGGCGAGACCGAGTTCCACACCCAGATGAGGTTGTGCAGCCCGTGGTGGCCGGTGAGCCGGTCGTACATGATCCGCCACAGTTCCTTGGCGGGGCCGGGCCCCTTGGCTCCCCACCAGAACCAGCCGCCCTCGGCCTCGTGCAATGGCCGCCACAGCACGGGGATGCCCGCGTCCCGCAGCCGCTTGAGCTGTACGGCGATGGCGTCGATGTCGCGGATCAGCAGCCCGTAGTCGGCCGAGTCCTTGTCGGCCAGGGCGGCGGCGACGTCGAAGGTGGTCGCCTCGGTGTAGAAGCCGCGCCACCATTCCTTGCCCGGCTGGTCGATGAGGCCGCTCGGTGCGTTCCAGTGCCAGACGAAGGTGACGATGCCGCCCTTGGCGTCCCAGTCGATCGCGTTCTCGACCTCCTGGGAGGAGGTCCCGCGTTCGACGCGGCTGGGCGAGTAGTCCATCATGTCGAGACCCGCGATGGCCGGGGACTTCCCGATGTTCTGTTCGATCCACTGGATGCTGGGCATGGCCTGCTGGCCGGAGATGATGTCGGTGCCGTAATGCGCGGTCAGGTAGCGCATCAGGCCCTTGGCCTCGGGCGTCGCTTCTGGATCGGACAGCTCGCCGGTCACCTCGTGCGGCGGCGGAGGCGGCGCCGGCGTGAGGGTGATGGCGTCGATGAGGTACCAGCCCCAGTTGTTCACCACGGTGACGATGTTCTCGCCGGCCTTCAGCAGCACCTTGCCCGCCGACACCGAGGTGAACGTGTCGCTCGGGGTCAGCGTGACCTCGCCGAGCCCGGCGCCGTTGAGCTGGAGGGTCGCGTTCTTCTGGCCGTACGGCGCGGCGTAGCGGATGCCGAGCGAGTAGAGACCGGCATCGGCGTCGGGGATCGTGATCGTGACGCTGTCGGTCGAGGTGTCGAAACCGCCGACATATCCGGTGCCGGAGAAACCGGAGAGCGAGGTCTCCACCTGCACTCCGTTCAGCACCCCGTCCTCGGCCTCGTAGGTCAGCACGCCGTCGTCCGCCGACGCCGGGAGCGCCCCGCCCGATAATGGGACCACCGCGAGCAGGGCGCACAGCCCGGCCGCCAGCCGTACCCGCAGACGCTTCATGGGACCGCCTTTCCGTTGATCGGGGAGAAGCGCCCACACGATATAGACGGCCCAACGGGTGGAGAACGCCCCCGGCCCGTACGGATGGAGTCCCCCGTCACGACCTGCCGGGACAGGTCGGCGCGGCCAGGTGCCCACGCGGATCCTCCGAAAGTTTCAACATCGTGGGCCGCGGCGGCATCGTCACCGCCGCCGTGACGGCTAGGCAGTGCCATATCGCGGCGACCGCGCGAACGCGGCCTGCCGATCCACCCGCGCTCTTGCCGCCGAGAGGTGCCACGAGAAGGCGGATCGCTCCCTGCCGATCACCCCCTGCCGATCACCCCCTGCCGTCAACTGACACACCGCCTTTCAGAGGAGCGGTCGAGCAGGGCGGCGATCGCGCCGGTCGTGGCCGGATGGCGGGCGAGCAACTCCCGGACCTCGACCCCGGCATCGACCTGGGCATCGACCCGGGCTTGGGCTTGGACCTCGTCCGATGCCGGCCATTCCGCCGGGCAGCCGAGCAGAGCCGCCACGGCGTCGCACGCCTGCGGGTGCCGGACCAGCAGGGCGGCCACCGGCCCGCTCCGCACGGGTGCCGTCCGGGTCTGCCGGGTCGGTGGTGCGGCAGGCCGTTCCCACGGCGGGGTCCACGCGTCCAACTCGGCGAGCCCGCCGGGGAAGGTGCGGCCCGCCTCCCGGACGAGCACGGGCACCAGCTCCGGCACGTGCTTGCGCAGCGTCGTGATCAACGTCGGCAGCCACGGCAGCAGAACGGAGTCGGGCAGCCGCGCGAACGCCTTCGACAGCGCCTCGACCACGAACGGCGCAAGGGCCGGGACGGGTTCGAGTGCCTGGACGAACCCGCTCAGGTAGAGCGGGAAGGCGGGGACGACGAGCGGGTTGGCCAGCAGTTCGTCGCACCTGGCCCGCAGTTCGTCCCGCGACAGCAGGCCCAGCTGCGTCTTGGCCGCCCACAGCAGCGCGACCTTGGCGGGGTCCTCCGGGTGCGACTGCCGTACGGCGAGTTCGAGCTGGGCCCGGTCGCAGCCCAGCGACAGCGCGAGGCTCTCCAGCGTGAAAAGGAAGCCGAGCATGGCGCCGACCTGGCGTACGCCCGTGTCGTCGTCGGTGAACGCGGTCGGCAGCAAGGTGCAGTAGTGCGCGTATCCGGCCGTGACGAACGCCTCGCACCAGGCCGGCAGCTCCGGCTCCGTGGCCCGGTAGTGGGCCAGCAGCCGCCTGATCCGGCGCAGCACCTCGGGGGCGTCGTCGACCGTACGCTCGGCGGCCAGCAGCTCGACCGCCCGATTGCCGAGTTCATCGGCGAACCGGCGACTGCCCAGGTAGAGGATCGCGTCCGCCACGGCCGCGAGCGCTACGCCAGCGGTGGCCTGCGGCTCCCACACCTTGCGGCGCAGCCGCTGCTCCAGCACCTGCTCGACGCTGACGCCCTCGTAGCCCAGCTCGATGATCGACCGCTGGTGCCGGCCGATCGCCAGGTCCCAGCTCTCCTGAATCGGCCGCTCGCCGAGGCGGCGCACCCCCATGATCGGACGGACCGCGTCGTCGGGCAGCAGGTAGCGCAGCTTCCACAGCACGTCAGAGCATGGTTCCAGCTCCGGGTTCGCCTTCAGGTCGAGCAGCACCCGCTGCTGGGTGCGCCGGCTCAGGTCCAGGCCCAGCGGCGCCAACCGGTCGTACACGTCGCGGGCTAGTGGCGGGAGCGCGTCGTAGCCGACCACGCCGACCCGATCGCCGCCGAGCAGGATCTCGCACAGGCGGCGGACGTCCCGGCGGCCCGGCACGACGTCCTTCTCGATGCAGGTCACCGCCGCGTCCGCGAAGTCGTACGGCGTGGGCCTGGCCCGGCCGCGCAGGCCGGCGAGCAGGATCGACGTCTCGAACACGGCGATGGCGTCGGCCGTGCTGGCCAGGTAGCCGTTGCGGCGGGCCAGCCGCACGATGTCGACGCACCAGCCGCGCAGTTCGTCTTCGTCCAGGCCGTCGAGCACGGGCGGGGCGGCCAGGAAGCCCGACAGGCGGTCGCCGGCCGGTCCGTCCGCCGCGGGCGGCCCGGACTTGGCGGCCTGCACAACCTTGGCCCCCTGGACAAACTTGGCCCCTTGGACAACCTTGGTCGCCTTGCCTGCCTTGGCGCTGGTGCCGCCGCCCTGCCGCCCCTCCAGTCGGTACGGCGTCACGCCCCCGCGTCTGACCGCTTTGGCCCAGGTCGCCGCCGCGATCGACACCGATCCCTGGGCGAGGCCGAACTGGGCCTCGATGGCCGAATGGCTGGATGGGATGAGCCCGTACAACCAGTTGGTTCCGGTGCGCGGCGTGATCGTGTACTGAGGCGCGTCGGCCGCCAGGCCGAACTCGGCCACCCTGCTGACGGCGTGGAAGGCCCCGCACACGTACAGGCAGTCGGCCGGGACGGCACCGGAGGCGGCGAGGTGCTCGCGGATCCGCGTCCACATGTAGCGTTCGCGTTCCTCGTCGATCGCGAGCCGGTCGTCCTCGGTGGGGCGCAGCCGCCGGAACAGGCTGCCGATCAGCGCCATGGCCTGCCGGTAGGTGTCGTAGTCCGCTCCGGTCAGCGGCTGCTCGACGTACTGGTCCCACCACTCCGACCAGTGCCGCACCTTACCGTGGTGCAGCAGGTGCGCCTCCAGTTCGGCGAAGCGGGGCCGCAGGTCGCCGATCTCGACGCCGACGGCGTCCCCGTGCAGGGCCTCCTCCTCACCGGAGGGCGCGGTCTCACCCGAGGAGGCGGTCTCGCCGGAGAGCGCCGAGCCGTCCGGCTCCCCGGGCTGCCACTGGAAGACGTGGTCGACCGAGCGGTCGACCAGGACCAGCTCGACGCCGGGGGTGTCGAGCGCGTACGCGATCGCCTGGTATTCGGCCGACACCTCGGTGACCGGCGCCACGACGCTGAGCGGACCGGAGCCGGGCGGGAAGCCGTCGAGCCGGGTGGCGAACGCCTGCAGCGCCACCGGCAGCCGGCAGTTGCGCAGCTCGTCCAGGAGCGGCCGCAGGTCCTCGCACAGCTCCAGGTAGACGACCTTGGGCCGCTTGGTGCGCAGCCGCCGGGTCATGGCCAGGGCCGAGGCCGGCGAGTGGTGGCACACCGGGAAGATCTCGAGTTCCTCACGCAGCATCCGGTCGACGTCGTCGACCATGCCGGACAGGATGCCGGACAGGGCGTCCCCGCCACCGGAGAACGTCTCGGCGGCGTCGAGGAGTTGCCCGCGCAGGGCGTCGAACGTGCTCATGACAGCGTCGAGATCGTCTGACGGCCGCCCTCGAGGAAGCTCGTCCACTCACCGCCGTCCTTCTTGCTGCGGGGTTCGACGACCCCGTGCCAGTACTTGTTGAGGATCGCCAGATCCTCCGGGGCACGTCTGGCCAGCGAACCCACCAGCGAGCCGCCGAGGGTCTCGGCGCGCAGCGTCCGGTCGCCGAAGAAGTGGCTGTGCAGGATGGCGTCCTCCAGCACGCCGA